>SHAI01000033.1 GCA_004213235.1 Parvularculaceae bacterium | reverse complement strand
GATACCGTTTTGTGAGAAATCTGGTGTGAGACCATCTGGCATAGCGAGGTCACCAGCGGAATCATCTTGCATGAAATCTTCCGTTGGCATGGGGGACGGTACCGCAGCCTCGTCTTCTTCGACAACGACCGCTTCTATCTCGTCAAATGGTTCAAAAGAAGTTTCTTCGTCTTCGATCATTATGCTGTCCTCTCTGAAAGGGTTGAAATTGCCCGGTTTAGGGATTCCAAAATATCGTCGATGATCGCTTGAGCATCGATTTCTGCACCGCCATCACGCCATTCCAAGGATATCTGGGTTGCAGGCATGGTGTCGTCGGGATGACAAAGAACATTATCGTCCGCGCCTGCTGCTTCAATATGACCGTTGAGCTGGTCGATGACTTCTGGCGATACTCGGGCATTGATGCGCGGCGCAGCGCTGCCGGCGCGTGTTTTATCGTTGAGAAAATCAGTAATTCGATCACTGGTTTCCAGAGCAATACCAGCGCCAGCAAAACGTGGCAGCAGAGAGGAGAATATCGTTTGCAGATATCCTAGCGTTTCGGCGGCGATTTTTTCCTCGACGATCGTGATATCGCTGGATATCTGCTGCAAAGCTTCTTGCAGAGATGCTTCAACTTCAGCTGTCTTTACAGAAATAGCTTCCGCCAGGCCTTCCTCGCGGCCGCGTTCAAAGGCGGCAGATTCAATTGCCTCAACATCGATCTCTTCGCCTTCTTCTATTTCGTTTTCCATTGCGAGGAAGGCGTTTTCTTCCTCTTTTAGAAAGTCCTCAAGGACGAGCGCGGAAGTTCTCATGCTGGCTCCCCTTCACGCTCCAACCAGGATTTGATGAGCGCTGCCGTCTCGTCCTGTTTATCGGCGGCAATCTCCTTGAGTTTTTCAAGGCTGTCCTGGCTCAGATCAAAATCGCCCCCGCCGAAATCGTCCATCGTACCGAAGTCGACAATTGCCGGTGCGAAATCATCCATGTCGTCTTCTTCGTCTTCCACTGCGGGAGGTGCTTGTTGTTCGCTAAGCAATGGTTTGACAACGAACAGACCGAGAATAATCGTGACGATTGCAGGGATAAGGATCTTCACGATTGACATAATGTGCTTTTCCAGGAAGCGAGAAACCGGTGAGGCTTCAACCAAAGACCCGGCTTCGCCAACTTCCTGGAACGCAAGGGTTTCCACGGTGACAACGTCGCCGCGTGCTTCGTCGAAGCCGATGGCGGACTCCACCAATTGGCGCAGGGCATTAATTTCTTCTGCTGAGCGTTCCGTTCGCGTGACGTTGCCGTTGGCGTCTACCTCGCGCACCGCATCTACAAGAACGGCGACGGACAATCGTTTGATTGACCCTGGCGCTTTTTCCCGTTCGCGGCGAACTTCAGAAAACTCATAATCAATCCGTTCACGCGCCTCCGTCCGCTTGCTGGCGGAACGCTGTGAAGCATCTGCGTCACCATCAGGCAGGTTACTCGCGACCGATACCGCGCCGGCCGTGCCAGATGAATTTTGTGAGATATCTGTTGTCTCGCGCCCTTTGGTAACACGACTATCCGGATCAAGTACGCGTTCAGAGAAGGCCTCGCGCTCCATATCCAGCTCAAGCGCGACACTTACCCGTGCCGCGCCCGGGCCAACGCGTGCTTCGATAAGTTTGGTCAGTCGGTCGACAAGTTGCTTTTCGCGATCGTTTGCCGTGGAAATGGCGGCGGCTTCGGGGCTTGCATCTCCTGGACGCAGGACGACACCGCGTTCGGCGTCAATCACTGCAACTTTCTCTTGTGGTAAGCCCGAAATTGACATGGCCACGAGATAACGAATGGAGAGGGCCTGTTGCTTTTGTAACGGCCCGCGTGACATGCGCACTGTGACCACCGCAGATCGCGCATCGGCTGAGCGGTCAAAAGCGGATCGTTTTGCGTTACCGATATGCACACGGGCACTGCGAACACCGGGTACCGACAAGATGGTTCGCGCAAGTTCACCTTCTTTTGCGCGCCAATAAGCCGCGTCAAACATCTCTGATGTTGTTGCAAAGCCGCTCAATTCATCAAGAAGTTCATACCCGGCTTGATTTTTCGCCGGTAGCCCTTCGCGCGCAAGCGTAAGACGCACATTGTCGCGTTGATTGATAGGAACATAAATGGCGTTACCGCGAACTTCTGCGGGAACATCCATCCGTTCCAGCGCGACGATAACGTCGCCCGCAGCTGTTGGATCAAGCCCCGCATAAAGCAGAGCCATGTCCGGCGTTCGCACTGCCGTTGCAATCATTCCCATGGCGGCAATTGTCGCCGCCACCGCGCCGACGAGGGTTGCTCGCTTGACGTTTGATAATTGCGACCAAATTGACGCAAAATTACGCATACGGATAACCAAGCCTTCTACAGAGTAAAAAAACTGTCCGCGCGTCGTGGTTTTACAGCCACCGCATCGCCGACAAACCGACATTTGCGCAAACACGCTTAACATTAGGTTTAGAAGTGGTTGCTTATATCGACAGCATTGAAAGCTAATCGATTAAGAATTTAGTCACAAAGAGCACATCATGGCCGACGAAGAAAACGCCCTTGAAGGCGGTAAGAAAAAAGGTATCGGCGCACCTATTGCCATAGGTGGCGCGGTTGTTCTCGCAGCGATTTCGGGCGCGGCTGCGTTCGCGCTTGCGCCATCTGCTGGCGGCGAAGAGGCCCCCATTGATGGTGCGGAACATTCTGGTGAAGATCAGGAAAAGAGTGAGAAGGCTTCCGACAAAAAGAAAAAGAAGAAAAAAGGCAAGCAGGGCAAAAAAGCTGAGGAAAGCGTTTATGTCCCCATTGAACCATTGGTCATTTCACTCGGTCCCGAGGCGCGAGCGAACCGGTTGAAAATCACATTGGTGATTGAAGGTTCAAAGGATTACGAAGCTGACCTGATTTCGCTCGTGCCAAAATTTCGGGACGTATTGAATACCTATCTGCGTGCAGTAGACGCACGCGATTTTGAGTCGCCAGCAGCCATGTCGCGCATTCGTGCGCATATTGCGCGGCGGCTGAAAATCGTCGCTCCCGAGGATTCAATCGACGGGGTCCTCGTAACTGATTTCATTCTTGATTAAGGGGTTCGTTATGGAACTCATTGCTGACTTCCTTCTTCTTTCCGCGACCGGGTGCGCATGTTTTTACTGCTGGATGCTGAACCGTCGTCTGAAGAAACTCCATGGCACCAAAGATGGTATGGCGGCGAGTGTGGTTTCGCTGTCAAAGTCTGTTGACGAAACAAAGCAGGCGATTGCCCATTCGCATCTTGCGGCAGAAGCCTCCATCCAAAAATTAGAGCCTCTGATCGCTACCGCGCAACAATTGCAGGCTGACCTTGTCGCGTCCATGCGCGCGCAGGAGATGCTGGCGGCTGCCAGCATCGCTGCGCAGAAAACCGATCCTGAATTGGCTGCACCAACGGTAGAACCGCAAGCTGACCGTGGGGTACAAGAGGCAGATGCCTCGCCTGACTTATCGCAGCCGAACCTTGACGCGTTAGAGGCGGTCGAACCGACCATAGTTGAGGACGATGACGCCGATATCGAGCTCGAATGGAGCGAACCTGAACAGGAAGCTGAGCGCGACGTGATCTCATTGCAGCGAGCAGAGTCATGAAATCGAGTATTTTAGTTATTATCACAGCGATTTTCTCGCTCGCCTTTGTTACGCGCGCCATTGGTACAGTGGATGATGCCCGCCAGCAATTTGCTGAAATGACAGATAAGAAGGCGGCCGCGCATCCGGCAAGTAATGCATCACTCAAGCAGCCTCCGTATGCAGATGAGCCAAATCCGGATTTTGTTGGCCTTGCCGCAATGATCAAGTCACGTACGGCAGAGATAGAGCAGCGTCTAGCAGCGATTAATGAACGTGAAGAAACCTTGAAAGCTGTGGAAATGCGCGTCGACGCCAAGCTTAAAGAGCTCGAAGCCGCGCAGGCATCGCTCGCAGAAGTTGCAAATCGTGTTGATGCAGCCAATGGCAAAGACATCAAGGCACTTGCTGATATGTATGCGAATATGAAGCCGGCACAGGCGGGTGCGATATTTAACGCCATGGAACCTGCGTTTGCCGCAGGCTTCCTCACGGCAATTCGTGCAGAATCGGCTGCCGCCATTTTGGCGAGTATGGAGCCACAAAAGGCTTACGCCGTCAGCGTGATAATTGCCGGGCGTAATGTTGAAAACTGAATTCTTACCGCCGCGGCGGTTTGAATAAATATTAACTGTAAAGATCCATAACGGTTTCGTGCAGAAACCTTTTGTCAACATTGTTTAGTCGGTGGACGTCTCATGGGAAGTATAATCGGCCTCACGGTCGTGATCGTAATGGTCTTCGGCGGCTATACGCTGGCCGGCGGGAAAATGTCGATTATCCTGAAATCTCTGCCCTATGAGATGATGATGATTGGCGGTGCGGCAACTGGATCATTTATTGTTGCCAATGATATGGCCACGATCAAACACACCGGTGCTGATCTGGGTCAGATGCTCGCCGGACCGAAGTGGAAAAAGAGTGACTATCGCGATCTGATTTGCCTCCTGTACGAACTGGTGGTTATTGCGCGACAAAGTCCTGTCGCGATCGAAGAACATATCGAAAGTCCGGAAAGTTCAAGCGTTTTTGGGCGGTATCCCAAAATAAGCAAGGACAAAATCTGCGTCGAACTTATATGCGATACTATTCGCAGTATGATGATGAACTTCGATAATCCACACCAGGTTGAAGAACTTTTTGAAAAGCAACTCGAGGCGCTGGCGGAAGATAGTCAGCATGGTGCACATGCACTTCAGAATATGGCTGATGCGTTGCCGGCATTGGGGATTGTTGCGGCTGTTCTTGGTGTCATTAAAACCATGGCGTCAATTGATAAACCTCCAGAAGTCTTGGGGCAGATGATTGGTGGCGCACTTGTGGGTACGTTTCTCGGGGTATTTTTAGCCTATGGGGTGGTTGGTCCGTTTGCAACAAAAGTCGCGGCGTTGCGCAAGGAAGAACAGCATTTCTATTCTTTGATCAAAGAAACCCTTGTTACAAGCCTTCAAAAACATGCACCAGCAATCTGTGCAGAGGTCGCGCGACGCAACACGCCTAAGCATTGTCGACCATCATTTGCAGAGCTTGAAGAAGCGCTCAGAGACCTTGGAACACCAGCATGATACGATTTTCCCGGTTATTTTCTTTTATTGCCGCGATCCTGGTGCACTTTGGTGTAGCGCAAGCGGCTGAAACCCGTTTAGCGATAGTTAATGGCGGTGAGCATGCAAAATACTCTCGGGTCGTTGTAGACGCGCGGGGTGTTGGATATGACCTGACTTATGGCCATCGCCGTGTGCGCATTGCATTGGCCGATCCCGCGCTACAGCTAGATATAAACCGGTTCAAAGACAAACGTCCGGCGCACCGTGTATTGGATGTGCGTATACAAAGAGAAAAAACCGGACCAGTCCTGGAATTGGATATGACGTGCGATTGCGGCGCAAAGGTGTTTCGCGGCCGATCGGGTAAGGTGATTATTGATATCGCTGAGAGCTATCCGAAAAACCCAACATATCTTGCCGCATCGGCCCGTTCAGCATCACAACAAGAAACTAAGTCCCAGCGGGCGATGCCAGCCAATTCAGATAAGAAGGGTAAAAAGCCCGGTACTGATGAAGATATTGTTGCGTCTCAAAATACCGTCGAAAAAGCGCGAGAAAAAATGGTCGCGATGTTATCGCAGGCCGAGCAGCAGGGGCTTATTTCGTTCGAAGAACAGAACGTTTCTAATTCAGCTCTTGGAACAACGCTGGCAAGTCGAAATGGTGCGGCAAACGCCTACGATAAGCGATCGGCAAGAAATATGCTTAATGCGGACGATGCAACATGTCGTCCCGATAAGTGGTATTTCCCGATTGATGCAAAAGCGAACAATGATCCCGTCGGTTTAATCAATAAACTTCGGAACCAGCTTGTGGGCGAGTTTGATCGTGCAAATCCAGATATCGTGCGTGAGCTATATTGGACATATTTATCTATCGGGTTCGGTGATGAAGCCTTGTCACTTCTGGAAGCATTTCCGGCGGTGGGGGAAGACCTGGATGTTTTGCAGGACATTGCCGTAATTGTCGCGGATCGTGACCTCAGGGCAGAAAGTGATTTTCTGGGTTCGCCGGCTTGCCGCGGCGCTGGAGCGGTGTTGGTTGCCGTAGCCAATGCGCGCTTGCGTCCTGAATTCGCGGTAGAATTGGTGCGAGGCAATTTCGAGCTTCTCGCAAACTTTCCCGATGAGGTCGTGAAGGATTTCGCGGTGCGGCTGGGTATTGCAGCAACGAACGCAAGCGACTGGACATTGGCAGGCCATTTTAAGCGTATGGCTGATTTCGCCGGGGCGGATACGGCATCATTTAAATTCCTCGTGGCGGAATTTGAACGTCACCGCGGGCGGGAAGATAAAGCGCGCGAGAAACTAGAACAATTGGCAACGGGGCAGTCGGAACGCCAGGAGGACGCGCTTTTTGCTCTGGCCGAAGCGTATGCGGCGAGAGGCGAGGTGCCACACGAAGGGTTTGCTGAAGATATGGGCATGGTTGCTGCCTTGTCTGATGATGACGACCGGCGGACAAAGGCTGTGGTGTATGAGGCGCAGTCTCTGATTAGCGAGGGCGAGTTTGCCTCTGCTTTCCGGCAGATCATCCGTACCTATCGGGAAACACCTGGCGCGCGTAAAGGTCTTGGCCTTGCTGCGCGTACCTTGCTTGTTGAAGCGATGGAAAATGGCGACCAGGGTGCACAACTCGCGGCGGTGGATGCCTATTTCGATTTTGAAGAGTTCATTGATACGTCGGCCGGAAATAGCGCAGATGACCGACTTCATATTGTCGCAGCACAGACTGCTATCAGCTATAGCCTGCCGAATGTCGCAAATTACGCGCTTGAGCGTATTTCCGGTCAAGTGGGCGATGCAGCTGTTCCGATCCGATTGGCGATCGAGAAACTCAATTCCGTGACCAGACAATCCCTTGAGGAAGTTGTCGCGACGAGCGGGGCGTCATGGCCGGAACGCGTTGCAGAACTACGCGGCGCACTTTCTGGAGAAGATGGTGGGACAGCCGCGCATCAAGCTGCTGCTACAGCTTTTCTGGCCGGTGAGAATACGCTTCCCGATGACGTTCGGGCCGCTCTGGGCGACAAGGCTAGCAATTACACGCCAGCCTTTGGGGGCGAGGGTGTGAAAATCAATGCAAATCTCGATGCGGAACAAGTCCAGCTATTAGTGGACCAAACAGCGGCGGAAATTCTATTGCTGCGGGAGGCATTCGATGGCCGATAATATGATCTCCGCGGCGTTGTCGCGGCAAAAAGGACTGACTAAAGAGCTTCAGACGATTGCGAATAACATCGCTAACGCCAATACGGCAGGTTATCGTGCTGAATCCCATGTCTTTAGCGAATATGTGAAGGCGCTCAGTACGGGTGATAGTATGTCCATGACCAAGGCTGATGCCCGGGTTGTGGATCTCAGCCAGGGCGCTCTAATCGCGACAGGGGCACCCCTCGATCTGTCAATTGAGGGTGACGGGTTTTTCATGATCGAATCCGGCGATGAGCCTCGTTTAACCCGGAGCGGGGCATTTTCGTTGAATGCAAACGGCGAGATTGTTGATGCCGAAGGGCGCCGCGTTCTCGATCGTGGCAGCGCCCCGATTACCATTCCTCCCGGTACTGCGAATATCTCAGTTGATACCGATGGTCAGATTTCAGCTGACGGGCAGCTCGTTGGAGTGATTGGCATTTCAACAGCGCCGGCGAACTCACTCACCCGAGAAGGCGATCAGCTTTTTAAAGCTGAAGATGGATTTGTTGAGGCTCAGGACGTTAGAATCTCGCAGGGAACGCTTGAAGAATCGAATGTGAACGCCATGGGCGAGTTTGTTCGTCTGATTGAGGTGCAGCGGGCCTATGAGGCCGGGAAATCGTTCCTTGATCAAGAGCGCGACCGTCTTCGTTCGATGATAGATCAGTTAAGTCAGCATAGTGGGTAATTTCTGGAATTATCCCATTGGTTTAAATAGAGACGTAAAGGAGCACAAACTATGCGCGCGCTAAGAATTGCTGCAACCGGCATGGAAGCTCAACAAACGCGGGTGGAGGTTATTTCAAATAACCTTGCCAATATGAATACAAATGCATACGCGCCAAGGCGCGCTGAATTTGCGGATCTACATTATCAGCAGATCCGCCAACCCGGCGCTATATCATCTGTATCAGGTACAGTTTTGCCCACCGGCATTCAGATGGGGCTCGGCGTTCGTTCCGCAGCGGTTTCCGCAGAATTCCAACAGGGCGCTTTGCGCGAATCTCAAGGCGATCTTGATGTCGCGATTGAGGGAGAGGGCTTTTTACAATTTACCCTTCCAAATGGAGATCTTGCCTTTAGTCGCGATGGGGCATTGAAACGTTCTTCGGAGGGTGTTGTTGTAAATTCCGAAGGGTATCAACTGGCTGATCAGATCACCATCCCGCAAGACGCCCGAAGTGTCGCGATAAATTCAAACGGGGAGGTGTTTGCATTTTTCGAAGGGCAGCCGGAAGGCCAGCAAATCGGGACAATCACACTCGCAACCTTTACAAATAAAAAAGGCCTGGAAGCTCTCGGTGGCAATCTTTTTCGTGAAACCGCCGCATCCGGAACACCGCTGCTCGGCAATGCCGGTGAAGAAGGTCGAGGAACATTGCGGCAAGGGTTCCTGGAGGAATCCGCCGTCGATGTCGTTGCGCAGATTGCAGATTTGATCGAGGCGCAGCGCGGATATGAATTAAATTCGAAAGTAATTTCCGCTGTCGACCAGATGTTTGGTTCTGCGGTTCAAATTCGATAGGTGTTATATGACCAAATTATCCCAATTGCTCATAACATTTTTGTTGCTGCTTACACCAGGGTTCGTATCTGCAGCTGAGATGTTTGCAGCCCGCAATATTTCGGCTGGCGAAATTCTATTGGAAGGCGATCTCATAAACGCGGATGAGGAAATCGTCGCCGCGGAAAGTTTGATTGGTTTGGAAACCCGTCGCAGCCTTTACAAAGGCGCTCCTGTTTTTGCTGGTATGCTGCGAGCGCCGATACTGGTGAAACGTAATGCTATTGTCGCGATGGAGTTTCGCAGCGGCCCATTGGTAATCCGTTCTGAGGGGCGTGCTCTCCAGGAGGGGGCGAATGGAGATATCATTCGTGTCATGAATCTCGGGTCGCGCACCACAATTACTGCGACTGTAAATGGCGGAAACAGCGTGAGGGTTGTGCGATGAAGGCGGGAAAGCTTCTCCTTTTGGCGTGTGTCGGGCTGGTGTTCGGGGCGTGTTCAACCAGGTTGGACCATCTTACAAAAGGTCCTTCAATGACGGCACCGGGCGCGCCACGGGAAATTGTGCCACGCGGTCAATTAGCATCTCCAGCCGAGGCAATGTCGGAGGATTATGCTCCGCCAGTGGAAGAGGCCGGGCAGGGGTCGCTCTGGCGCTCTGGCCCACAATCGCTCTTCGGTGATCGCCGCGCGCGGACCAAAGGGGATATCTTGACCGTTGTCATTGAGATTAATGAAAACGCGGAAATCCGTAATAGAACTAATCGCACCAAGACAGGTGAAGAAAATCTTTCCGTACCGGCATTGTTTGGTGTGCAGGCCTTGGCGGCAACGGCGCTGCCTGGAACAAGCGGGCTGTCTCCAGCTTTGGATGCGTCGTCGACATCCACGACTGTCGGCGATGGCCGGACGCAGCGTGAAGAGCGCATTACCCTGCGACTGGCCGCGACGGTACAGCGTGTATTGCCAAACGGACATCTGGTTATTTTTGGTGATCAGGAGGTTCGTGTGAACAATGAGCTTCGCGACCTTCAGGTGGCGGGCGTTATTCGGCCCGAAGACATCAGTCGGCAAAATCTGATTACATATGACAAAATTGCCAGCGCGCGGGTCTCCTATGGAGGGCGTGGGCAATTAATGGATCTTCAGCAGCCACGATATGGCTCCCAAATTGTCGATATCATATCGCCATTCTAAGGTTGGAACACGGACATGCCGATTCTCGTGGTCATTATAATATTTGTTGTAGCCCTTGCCGGCGGAGGGGCTGGTGGTTTTTTTGCCAAACAACAGATGGGCAAAGGCGGCGTTGAAAGTCAGGACGATGCTGGCTACGCGGACGACGGTGAGGATCAGACCACTGAAGATAAGGCTGACGCTCAAGGGGATGAAAAAGAGACTGCAAAGAAAAAAAGCAAGTCGAAATCAGATGATTATGATGACGTCGAGATGGACGTTAATGTCAACTATTATAAATTCTCGCGACAGTTTATTGTGCCGGTCATTAACGATGACGGCTTGAAATCAGTCGTTCTGCTAGATCTCAATCTTGAAATGGACGAATCAGCTGCAGAAGCTTTTTATGTGCGTGAACCAAAACTTCGGGACGTGCTGATGGAGGAGCTTCTCGATTTGGCCAATGAAGGGCGTTTTAATGGTCGATTAACGAACCGACGTAATTTGCAACTGGTACGGATGGACCTGCTTAACGCAGTTCAAGATGTTTCCGGAGGTGAAATTCGTGATGTTCTCATCCTGGATATCATGCGTCAGGATGTATAAACGGCCTGGTAGCAAAAGAAGTGAAACCCATCATTGCTGAAACTGACGTTCCCCTTGGGACGGACGCGTCTCACTGACACTTTTCCTTTGAAGAATGCCTAGCGTGATTGCCACTAGGGACTGTCAATCCTGCAATATAAAAAAGGCCGCTCCCGTTTGATCGGGGCGGCCATTTTATTCTCTCTTGCTGGGCTTTCAGGACACAATTGCGGTTACTTCGTCCAGATCGATCGAACGATCATTGCCTAAAAACAAACGCCACCCATCATCGGTGAGCCGTACTTCGCGAACCGTATCAAACTGAGATGCTGGTTCGGTCCGTGTTGCGCGCCCGCCGCCTTCATAACGTAATTCTATCGTATAGGCACCGTTTAATGCCCGTGTGCCGTCGGATCTAGTCCCGTCCCAGCTGTGAGTGTCGGCTGTCTTATCTAGGCTGAAGGAGTGAACTTCTTCGCCTTGAGCGTTGGTCACCGTTGCCGTCACGCTGTCATATTTGTCGGCATCGGGCGCGCGGAAGGATACCTCGCCCCCGCGATAATTTACATTTTCAGCCCGTGTTTCCACGCCTTTACCGATCCATTGGGCCAGTGTGTCTAATTCTCCACCGCCAAGTTGGGAGGCTATCTGATCCAATTTTGTATTGGTGTTGATTTGCTGTTCCACGGTGGAAAAGCTCGCCAGCTGCTCAACGAACTGTGTTGAGTCAACCGGGCTTAATGGGTCCTGTGCGCGCAATTGTGCGGTAAGCAGATTGAGGAAGTTACTGAAGTCTGTCGCCAGGAGCGATGCCGAATCGGGTTCGGATGCCTCCGGGCGTGCAGCAACACCATTTGTTACCTGCGATGTCACGTTTGAAAAGTCCATAACGTGTGTCCCTTTTGCTCAAACTCGGATATCTACTCTGTCTGAAAGTCTATAAATCGGGCGTTGATCGCCATTATTTCGGAAAGCCGCATCGGGCGTATCGTAATTTGGATCCGCCAGACCATTCGGATCTAAAGCAAACGAAAATGGGCGTTCCTGGTTAGCAGAACCGTCTTGCTGATCGGAATACTGAAGGTCCACGTCGGTAAAGCCGGCATTGGCCAACGCATTGCGCAATTCTGCCTCATGGTCTTTCAGCAATTGGCGTGTCGCGTCCTGATCCGCATTCAATTGGGCCAGAAGCTGCCCGCCCTCGCCGAACTGAAAGCGAATTTGTAAAACGCCAAGTTCCGGCGGGTCCAATTGTATACTGACTTCGTCGCGATTGACATTGGTTTGAATGGCACCGCTAATCTGGGAGGCGGTGTTCTGCGCTAATTGTAAAAGAGAGCCCGATGAAGAGGTTGCATCTTGACGTGCCGTCGTCAGAGCACCGAGGAACTCTTTGTCAGTTTGCGGCGCGGTAAATGTCATATCGGAAAGCTGAAATGTTCCAGCTTGATCTGACAGGAATGTTTCCATGGTCGGCTGAAGCAGAAAACTCGCGGGTGATGATGCAATTTCCAGCGAATTTATTGGGATTTGCCCACTTTGCGCGCCGCGCGCCGCATTTGTATTGGCGCTTTCCGCATCTGTTGCGGCGAGTTCAAGCTGGATCTGTTCAGCATCGGCAATCTCCTCAGCACTCAGCATACCATTGGGTAATGCGCTGCCGACGCGTTTTGTCAGGTTCATTGCATCGCCCGCCATTAAGGTGGAGGCCATAATGTCTTTGCCATCCGGGTTGCTTGCGGGTGCCAAATTGGTTTCTGCGGTCAGTACCGGGTCGAGCTGCGCGGTTTGTTGTGATGGCGCAAATCCGAACCCGACGAGTTCACTCATCGAGTCGTTTATTTCCAGACCCTGCTCATCCATCAAAAAAAGTTTGTTTTTGAAACTATTAAAAACCGCAGCCGCATCATCTGCCGTGCTGGCCAAGCTCGTTGCGAGATCAATTTCTCCATGTCCACCGGTGATAATGTCCGCTTCGCCTAAGTTGTCTTCTGGGCCGCCAAATAAAAACGGGTTCAAACGCTGACCGGCCCTGTCATTGATCTTTGCACCAAAGGCCTGGTTCGATAAATCTGCGTTCGCTGTTTGCAGGCCATCACCGGCCGGTTGTGCTGCTTGCGCCGTACCTGCGGTCTCCGATAGGGTGAATTCAAATTCACCTGTCGTCCCGCCTAAGGCGGTTTGTCCGGATTTGACGTCGCCGCCGACGCTGCCCAAGCCAGCTTCATTCAAAAGTGCGATATTCATTTTCCACCTGTTAACCAACCCACAATCTTCATTTTATACAAAACAATTACTTTCACGTTACGGAAATCGAAAATAAGCTGCCTGTAAGATGAAGATCATGCCATCAAATATACCGCCGGCATTAAGCCTTTCGGTACATGAAACCAGTTCGGCAAAAAATGCCGAAAAAGTCGCGGCCGAAAAACGCAGCGACGCAGCGATGCGTCAGGTGGCGGAAGAATTTGAAGCAGTGTTCGTGTCGCAAATGTTCAAGCACGCCGGGCTGGAGAAAGCCTTTGGCCCTGAAGCAAAAGCGTTCTCGCAGATTCTGATGACAGAGATGTCGCAGCAGATGGCGGCGAAGTCCGATTTCGGATTTGCCGACAAGGTATACGAACAATTAAAATCACGACAGAAGGTTGATGAGGAATAAAGCCAATGGTTGTTGATATTATAGAGTCTCTTGTTGACGTATTGGCCGATGAAAAGGCCGCTCTCTTGGATGGTGATTTTGAAAGCGTGGGCGATTTTACGGCACGTAAGTCGGACTTGTGCGATACGCTTGAAAAAATTTCCGCAGATCAGGGTGAGTGGGATGCGCCGCGTGGGCTGATTGACAGGCTACAGGTCGCACTATCTGAAAATGAAAAGATCATCGCTGGCGCGCAAGCTGGTTTAACCCAGGCGCAGGCGCGAATTGCGGAGATATATAGCAAGGGTTCTGAGGTTGGTGTTTATGATGCCGCCGGCGGACGTCCTCAATTGGAACAGGCGTCGGGATCACGCGGCAAATTTGCTTAAATTATTTTAAATTTGTTTACGGATAAATAACCATTTTTATTTTCGTCAGTTAACGGCCAATTATTCATTGCCGGTTAGCTTCACCTCGTCAATCGAATGTTGACCGGTGAAGTCAGTAAGGTTCCCGTTCGCGCGAAGCGCATCAAAGCCGTTAAAAATAACGGTTGTCCAACCCTGGTTGTTCAGGGGACGGCATTTAATCGGAAGCCGTGAATAATAAGGAATAGAGTAGAGATGGTAAGTCTTCTCACGAATAACGCGTCAATGGTTGCGCTTTCAACATTGCGTGGCATCAATCAAAATCTGGAAAGCGTACAATCCCAGATTTCAACGGGTAAGTCTGTCGCAAATGCGCGCGATAACGCAGCTGTTTATGCTATCTCGTCGGTCATGAACTCCGACGTGAAAGGCTTTGAGGCTATTGGTTCGTCGCTTGCACTTGGTTCGTCCACGGTTGCTGTTGCCCGTGGTGCTTCGGAGCAGATCAACGAACTTTTGCAGGATATCAAAGGTTCCATCGTCTCCGCTCAGGAAGATAATGTTGACCGTTCGAAAATCCAAACGGACATCTCCCGTCTTCGCGACCAGATCACTTCTATCGTTGATTCCGCGCAGTTCAATGGTCTGAATCTTCTTCAGGGGTCAGAATCCATTGACATTCTGTCTTCACTGGACCGGGCTGCCGACCAGTCGGTCAATGCGTCACATATCACGGT
>SHAI01000032.1 GCA_004213235.1 Parvularculaceae bacterium | reverse complement strand
TTCTTGAAGAGAAAATTCTCTTCATGATGCCGGAGGATCAGATATCCTTGCGCAAATGCCTTGGCATGCGCCCATTACTTGATGATTTTTGCGATGCGGCGGCGACATCGCCCGGCGAGACATGGTTTCAAACCAATGCAAAACTGTTTCTTGACGTGTGCGAGGCCCATGGCCGCACGGCGGTGCAGCACCATGACATGCTCGTGAAGAAATTCATCGAAAAGCCGGCCGACGAGGCACCGGCGGAAAATCTCTCGCAGATCACCGCTAGTGGGCCGGAGCTTCCCGCATTGCTTGCGACCCTGGCGCGGTTGCGGGACCTGCGCACGGCCGCAAAGCGCAGCGATATTGAAACGGCCCATGATAAATTGGGCCAGCTTCGGGCGTGCATTTCTTAGTCAGTAGGCGGGATATCTGGGCTGTGGGCTATCCCGTCCATTTTGCTTTAGGGGCGTCGAATGCGGTGGGGCTATGCGCCGAAATCCCGGCCGGCGAGGTATTTTTCCGCTTCAAGGGCGGCCATGCACCCCATGCCTGCAGCGGTAACCGCCTGGCGATATATATCGTCGGTCACGTCACCGGCGGCGAATACACCTTCAATCTCGGTCGCGGTCGAATCAGGGGCCGTTAAAAGATAGCCATTGTCTTTCATGGGCAATTTACCAGCAAACAAGTCCGTGGCTGGTGCGTGGCCGATTGCAACAAAGACGCCATGGGTGGTCAGCTCGCGTACCTGGCCTGTCTCGGCGTGTTTCAATCGAACGCCGGTCACGGAGACAGGGTCTGTATCGCCAGTAATTTCATCGACAATGTGATCCCAGATGACGGTGACATTCTCTTTGGCGAACAGTCGATCCTGGAGTATTTTTTCCGCACGCAGACTGTCGCGCCGATGGACCAGGGTGACCGACCCGGCCAGCCCTGCGAGATAAAGTGCTTCCTCAACGGCAGTGTTACCGCCGCCGACGACAACCACGTCTTTGCCGCGGTAGAAAAAGCCGTCGCATGTCGCGCACGCGGAGACGCCGAACCCCTGAAACGTTTGTTCCGACGGCAGGCCAAGCCATTTTGCCTGGGCCCCGGTGGCGATGATCAGGGCGTCGGTCTCGTACGCTTCGCCACTATCGCCGGTGAGACGGATCGGGCGCGCGGTGAGGTCAACGTCTGTGATGAGGTCGCTGACAAACTCAGCGCCCACATGCTCGGCCTGCTTTTGCATCTGCTCCATAAGCCAGGGACCCTGAATCACATCTGCGAATCCTGGATAGTTTTCAACTTCCGTGGTTATGGTCATCTGACCACCTGGTTGCAGGCCGTGAACGACTACCGGCTTTAACCCGCCACGGGCGGCGTAAATGGCAGCGGTCAGGCCAGCTGCGCCCGAACCGAGGATAAGGACTTGGGTCTTCATGTTGTTGTCTTTCGAAGAGGGCGTCACATACTGCGACTGAATTAATTGTGACCCCGCATATGGACCGTTCAGTGCCAGGGCACAAGGCGGGATCTCGCCCGCGTGGGGGTGCGTTTACGCGCCAGAACGCGCCAGAACGCGCAAGGGCTTTGTCATGTTTGCGCGTGTTGCGGGTGGATGGTAACAAATGTTACTAATGGATTTTTCGTCTGGATCCCCGGCAAAGGAACGCGACCATGGCACGCAAATGGATTTCTGCATCTCGACTGGAAGGTAAGGCGTCGCGACAGGCGCACGCGGATTTTCCTGAGGGTACGTATGAGCGGGAAATGTCGAAGGAGGGGTTTTTCGGCCCCGCAGCGTTCCTGCATCACAAGCGCCCACCTACGGGTTGGTCGAATTTTGAAGGGCCGCTACGCCCGCGGGCGTTCAATCTCGTTGCTATAGAAGGAGCCGGTACCGGTCCGTGGGCTGCGCCAATTGTGCTGCATAACAAAGCCTGCGAGATGCGCTTTTGGCAATTCAACGCGCCCATGGCGGCACTTGCGCGCAATGCCGACGGCGATCAACTGCTCTTTATTCATGCTGGTGCAGGTGATCTGTTCTGCGACTTTGGCCATCTGGCAATTGAGAGCGGCGACTATATCGTCCTGCCACGGGGGACGATGTGGCGGATCGCGCCGAGCCGTCCCATGGCGGTGCTCATGATTGAGGCGACGAACACTCATTACACCTTGCCGGACAAGGGGCTTGTCGGGCCCCACGCGATCTTTGACCCGGCCATGCTGGATGCCCCGAAAATCAATGACGCCTTCAAGGCGCATCAGGCGGATGATCGTCAAACCGGCGTTGAAATAAAAAAACGCGGCGCGGTCTCAGTTGCAACGTACCCGTATAATCCGCTTGATGTCATCGGGTGGCATGGCGAGTTGTCGCCAGTCCGGTTGAATGTGCGGGACATTCGTCCACTGATGAGCCATCGCTATCACTTGCCGCCAAGCGCGCACACGACCTTTCTTTCAGATCGTTTTGTGGTGTGCACTTTTGCACCGCGCCCGTTTGAAACTGATCCTGGTGCGCTGAAAGTACCGTTCTTCCATAATAATGACGATTATGACGAGGTCTTGTTTTACCATGCGGGCGATTTCTTCAGCCGTGATAATATTGACGCTGGAATGATGACGTTTCACCCATCGGGGTTCACCCATGGTCCCCATCCCAAAGCCCTGCAAAACATGTTTGAGCAGAAAAAGTCGGCAACGGACGAGTACGCTGTCATGATCGACACCCGCGACCCCCTTGACGTTGGCGACGCAGCGCTGTCCGTTGAGAATGCAGATTACGTCAATAGCTGGAAAGCTGAATAAAAGGGGCCGCCAGACCATGACAACCGTAAAAGCCTTTGCTGCGCATGACGCGGGCGGCGTGTTCGCCCCATATTCATACGACTTGCCGCAGATCAAGGACGATGAAGTTGATATCGCCGTTGAATATTGCGGCTTGTGCCATTCTGATTATTCCATGTGGCGCAATGAATGGGGCCGGACGGAATACCCGTTTGTTGGGGGGCATGAGGTGGTTGGCCGGGTCAAAGCCAAGGGGGCTGGCGTTACCGGGCTGGATATCGGTCAACGCGTTGGGCTTGGCTGGTATTCCAGAAGCGATCTGACAAGCTGTGAATCCATTGGCGGTGACCATAATCTCTCGCCCGGAAATGAGGGCACGATCATCGGACGCCATGGCGGCTTTGCCGATACGGTGCGGTGCCAATCCTTATGGGCACTGCCATTACCGGACAAGTTATCCGTGGAAGCTGCCGGGCCGCTTTTTTGTGGCGGTATTACGGTTTTCAACCCTCTGGTTCAATTCGATGTCAAACCGACAGATAAGGTCGGCGTTGTCGGTATTGGCGGGCTTGGCCATTTGGCGCTGCAGTTTTTGAATAAATGGGGATGTGAGGTTACGGCCTTTACATCGTCTGAAAGCAAGACCGCTGAGGCCAAAGCGCTGGGTGCTCACGCCACCCTGGATAGCCGTGATCCCGCCAGCTGGAAGGCTGCTTACGGTAAGTTTGATTTGCTGCTGGTTGCCGTTGCGGTTGATCTGGAATGGGGCAAGCTTGCGCGGACGCTCGCACCTAAAGGGCGCTTGCATATCGTTGGTATACCCCCGAGTCCCGTGGCGCTTCATGCCGCGCAGCTCATGCCAGGGCAGTTATCGTATTCATCCTCGCCTTTGGGGGCACCAGCGACGACCATGAAAATGCTCGATTTTTGTGCGCGACATGGCATTTCGGCACAGATTGAGGTTTTCCCGATGTCGCAGTTAAACGAAGCCATGCAGCATCTGCACGAGGGTAAGGCGCGATATCGTGTGGTCTTGAAAAACGATATTTCCTAGGTGTTGCGCAATCCAAAGGTCATCCAACGCGTGCCAATCTTCTCCTCGATCACATGAAAGCCAAGTGCTGACAGCCGCTTTGCACAGGCCTCATGGGTACGCGCACCGCGCCGTTCTGGCCCTGTGTCCAGCGCGATAGCGCCAATACGGTCTGCCATGCGTTCAATACCGGCTAACACTTCTGGCTCGCCGCCTTCAGCGTCGCACTTGATGAGGTCTATGCGTTCAATCCCATTGTCCTGGCAAAACTGGTCGATGGTTTGTGCCGCAACATTGATGCGCTTGTCTGTATCCGCGAAAACGGAAGAGTCTGCGCGCGCCGGTGCCAGGCCGAAATCCAGCTCCCCGGTCTCCGACCAAATGGCGACGTCATGCACAGAAGCTTTGGGTAAGCCTGCAATGTTGAGTTTCAGGCACGCCAGCAAAGCGGGGTCCGGTTCGCAACAATAGATCCGCGCGTTATATTGGGCAGCGACATGGGCGAATTCGCCAGCATTCGCGCCGATATCCAACACCACGCTATCGGCAGACAATGTGACATGGCGACCGACGCCATATTCGCGCGCCAAACGATCAAGCCTTGCCGGCCAGCCCCAGCGGTAGAGCTTCCAGCGAAAGGGGGAAGGCGCATGGATGGAATGAGGGCCAACGCTAAGGAGAACCCCCGCCGGACCGTCTTCAATTTTTACCCGTTGATTGCCATTATATCGGACCGCTGCATATGCCGACTGGCGCAGCAGTTTCCAGCGAATCGAATAGGGCAGGCGCATGTGGCTAATATTTCTTTTGCTGCGGCTGATTTGACAGACCGCACGTGATGCTAGACGCAAGGTGCCAGCTTGTGACATGTCACATCTAACGAATTGGGAGATAATGCAATGAAACTAGCGTCATTAAAATCTGGGCGCGATGGCCGTTTGGTCGTTGTCTCTACTGATCTTGCGCGCATGCTTGATGCGCGCGATGTCGCGCCAACGCTTCAAGCGGCGTTGGATGATTGGGCAAAGACCGCGCCGCGCCTGCAGGAGCTGTCAGAGCGGGTCAATGCTGGCCATGGTGAGGCGTTTGATCAGGGCGCAGTTGCCTCCCCGTTGCCGCGTGCTTTTCAGTGGGCAGATGGATCAGCTTTTGTGAATCACGTTGAATTGGTGCGCAAAGCACGCGGCGCACAGATGCCGGAGACGTTCTGGACGGACCCTTTAATGTATCAGGGCGGGTCAGATTCTTTCCTTGGTCCCCGAGATGATATTTTGATGGCAGATGATCAAAGCTGGGGCGTTGATATGGAAGGAGAAGTCGCTGTTATCGTTGATGACACACCGATGGGCGTTTCTCCGGAAAATGCGCGCGAGCATATTCGGCTGATCATGCTGGTGAACGATGTCTCTTTGCGCGGGCTTATTCCTGGGGAACTGGCAAAAGGATTTGGCTTTTTCCAGTCCAAGCCGTCCTCTGCATTTAGCCCCTGCGCCGTCACGCCGGACGAGCTTGGTGATGCATGGCGCGGTGGCAAGGTGCACTTGCCCTTACTGGTTCGATTGAACGGCGCGGATTTCGGGCGGGCGAATGCCGGTGTCGACATGACCTTTGACTTTGGTGCGCTGGTTGCTCACGCTGCTAAAACGCGCCCGCTTTGTGCGGGCACAATCATCGGTTCAGGCACCGTATCCAACAAGCTCGATGGCGGGCCGGGCAAGCCGGTATCTGATGGTGGTGCGGGCTATTCATGCATTGCTGAAATCCGGATGATTGAGACCATTTCAAACGGTAAACCGTCTACGCCATTCATGCGTTATGGCGACCGGGTTGAAATCGATATGCTGGATGGCGACGGTGCCAGCATTTTTGGTCGAATTGATCAGCAACTTTCAAAATACGACGCATAGAGAAAATTTATTCAGCAGTTCCGGGAGGCGCGCCAGTGGTTTCTATTCAGGCACATATTATTAATCGCTATTTGGCGAAGACGATGAAGCCGTTGCCATTGGCGCAGATGGAACCGGAAAAAATTCGTGAGGTATTCGATTCGGCAAAAACATTTCCTTTGCCGAAAGATGTTTTTACCTATCCTGTAGCGGCACCGGTAAAGGGGGAATGGCATTGCCCCCCTGCGGTTCGTCCCGAGGACGATACGCCGCGCACGGTGCTGTATTTTCATGGCGGTGGTTACGTGTTCGGTTCGCCAAAAACCCATCGGCCCATGACGTTTGCTCTGGCGCGCGGGCTCAATGTGCCGGTCTTTTCACTCGATTACCGCCTGGCGCCGGAACACCCCTGTCCAGCCGCGGTTGATGATGCAGAAGCAGCGTTTGAATATCTTTTAAGCTGCGGCAAGCGTGCTGGCGATATCGTTGTTGGCGGCGATTCTGCCGGTGGTGGTCTGACCCTGGCGCTCATTCAACGCCTGCGCGATAAGGGACGGGATTTGCCCGGCCGGGTGTTTTTGTTTTCTCCGTGGACGGATTTGACGGCCAGTGGTGATTCAATTGATGCCAATGAGCCGACTGATTTTATGTTTATGGCAGCGTCCGTTCGCGACGGTGCGCCGCGATATGGCGGTATTTTGAGTTTACAAAATTCAGAAGTATCGCCGCTGTTCGGGTCTTTCGCGGACCTGCCGCCAATGCTTGTTTTCGCTAGTTCGTCTGAATGTCTGTTCGACGATAGCGTCCGAATGGTGGACAAAGCGCGCAAAGCGGGCGTCGAGGTCGAATTCATCGAAAAGCCGGGACTGGTACATGTCTGGCCGTTGTTTACGCCAGTCATGCCGGAGGCAAACGCAGCCTTACGCCGCACACTTGCGTTTATCCGCGCGGACTGATCTTCTAAAGAGCGCTTCAGTACTGATGGGCTTTTTGGGAAAAATGATGTCCGGCAAAGTGAAATTGCTAATCTGCATCGTGATCGACCTGCTGGATTTCACAGTTGGGCGCATCCTTCTGGGCGGCATCGTTATGGATGTCTTCCAGGTGATAATCGCCGTTTTGCTGTTCGGGCCAATGGGGCTTATTGCATTGTGGGAACTTGCAGATCCGAGCGAGCAAATTGATGGTTTCGTGCCGACCTTGACGCTTTTGGCGCTTAGTCAGATGGGCCGACAGAAAAAAGCCCGCGACGAGGGTCACCCGCCGCCTGAGCTTTAGTTTATTTGGGCCTTAGTTTATTTGGGCTTTAATTCAGACGCCTAAAGTTTGTGGTCTAGTATCGCGACGATCCGCGGCCACGATCGCGACCACGGCCACGGCCGTAGCTGCGAAATTCGCCATTGTCCCAATATGTGTCGCCGGTTTCCGGGTCGACATAGTAGTATCGATCGACATAGTCATCATACCGACGATCATTGTAGTCGCGGGCACGGCCAAAGCAATCCCGTGCCTGTTGGCAGCCCACTGCTGCACCGCCAAGCGCACCAATTGCAGCCCCTGCCGCTGCGCCTGCGCCCGGCCGCCCAGCAATAACCTGGCCGGCAATAGCACCTAAGGCCGCGCCAGCTGCTGCGCCGCCAAGTGCGCCGCGTTCGGCGGTTCCAGATGCTGTGCATGCGCTAAGGGCAAGCGCCCCAACACAAATAAGGCTCCCTGTTTTCTTCATCCTAGGTTCTCCCGTTCGATGCCAAACCAACGCGCCAATATTTGAGCGCCGTTCCAGTCTACCGCAAATGAACGTGGCGTGAAGGGGGCGCTTATTGACAGGCGTGGAAAGCATGCACGCTCAAACACCCTGCGGTTGTGAACGGATGGTTTCTGATCGGCCGACCGGGGCCAGAAGACTAGGTATGTAGGCTAGTTATTAAGACTAGTTATGGCGGCGCCGGTCGCGCTGGCCATAGCGTCTGAACTCGCCATTATCCCAATAGGTATCACCATATTGTGGGTCGACATAGTAGTAGCGATCATAGCGACGGTCATAGTAACGCCGGCCATGATCTCGCGCGCGGCCGAAACAGGTGCCTGCTCGTGAGCAGCCTTCATACGCACCGAGGGCGGCACCGATCAGCGCGCCAGCCGCTGCGCCTTTACCCGGGCGACCGGCTAAAACTTCACCCGCAATGGCACCGCCTGCCGCGCCAAGAGCGGCACCATAAAGTGCACCTTCGCCCGTTGACTGACATCCCGAAATAGTGAGCGCCATAGCTGCACCACCAATCATTAGCATTTTCATTTGCCTGCTCCCGCTTGCTTTGCGTTAAGGGGCAATATTCTCCGGTTGAGCGGCCGGATTTGGGCGAAGGTGAGGCAAATTATGGCGTTTGCAGCCGGACTACGTTTATAAGCAGTTGAGGTTCATTCAAAAGGATTTTGTATATGACGAGAAAAAGCAAGGCGATGTATCTGACGTCCTATCCGGCCGGTCTTCCGAGTGGGGATAATTTTGCGGTTCGTGAAGTCGAGGTTCCGGCTCCCGGTGCTGGTGAGCTATTATTGCGAACTGTTTGGATGTCGGTCGACCCATATATGCGTGGTCGTATGCGCCCGGACGTGAAGAGCTACATTCCGCCGTTTTCGCTTGAAGAACCGCTCGATGGCGGTGCTGTATCCCAGGTGATCGAATCCAATGCTGAAGGGTTTGAACCTGGCGATTATGTCGTCGGTTTTTCTGGCGGCTGGAAGGAATACCACACATCGCCGGCAGAAGGCATGACAAAAGTTGACCCTTCGATCGCGCCGCTATCGGCGTATTTGGGCGTTCTTGGCATGCCAGGCATGACCGCTTGGTCAGGCCTCACTCAGATTATCAACCCAAAAGAGGGGGAAACCCTGTTCGTGTCCGGCGCGGCCGGTGCGGTGGGATCCCTAGTGTGTCAGCTGGGCAAGGCGCGGGGCATGCGTGTTATTGGGTCTGCGGGATCCGATGAAAAATGCGCATGGCTTGAGAGTGAAGGCGGCTGCGATGTTGCAATCAACTACAAGAATTATCCCAGCTCTGGTGAGTTGACCAAAGCGCTTGCCGAGGCGGCACCAAAAGGCGTTGATGGCTATTTTGAAAATGTTGGCGGCGATCATCTCGAAGCGGCCCTGAACGTTATTGCATTCGGCGGCCGAATGGCGCTTTGCGGGATGATTGCCCTTTATAACAATACCGAACTGGCACCGGGGCCTGGTAATCTGGTGAACATGATCGGTCGCGGTGTGATGGCGCAGGGCTTTATTGTTTCAAACTATATGCATCTGACACCGCAGTTCATTGCCGAAGTCGGACCGCTTGTCGCGTCAGGACAGGTTAAATTCCGCGAGACGACCTATGATGGGTTGGACAAGGCCGGTGATGCCTTTGTCGGATTATTCCATGGTGAAAACTTCGGTAAAGCCGTGATCCGCGTCGGGCCGGATGCTCTCTAGCCCAGACGTTCTTTGGGGCCAGAGGTTCTCTGGCTCCAGATTCTCTCTGGGCTAAGTCGCAATTTTACGGTTGCGCTCTGCAAAGAACGCTCCCGTATGATGATCTATCCCGGGCGGGGAACCAATAAACCCGCCCGGCTAAGCGATTATATCCGGGGTGAGTTGGTCGCGAAGCCGGCCGATCTGGTCCTTGAGAAGCAGCTTTCGTTTCTTCAGGCGCGCCACGCTCAGGTCTTCATGGCCGGCACGTTCGGCGAGTGCCTCGATCGCTGCGTGTAGATCCGCGTGTTCGATATCAAGTTGCTGAATGCGTTTCACGATGGCTTCGTCGTTCGCGCCTGACGGCGCGGTATCGGTACCATCCTGTTCTGACTTTCCAGTGCCATTACCATCAATGACCCCGCGAATAGGCACGGTTTTCCCGTCATTGAAACGTTGGCGAGTGCGTTCGCCAATATGCGTGATCGTTGGGTCTTCGTCGTTGGTGGTCACGGATTACCGCTGCTCTTTTGCGTTCGTTTCAATCAGGTTTAGATTGGTCGTCAAAAGCGGCTTTAGCCAAGCCGTTTATCAATTCGCTGGTAACATGGCAGCGATTCTCTGCTGATGTTTCAAGAAGCGCATAATATTGCCACAGAACGCCGCTGAAACTGTCAAAACTGGCCTCATTGCTGGCCATTCCCGCGGTATTTTGTGTCTCAATTTCGCAGATCAGGGCTTGTTCCTTGCGCTCTAAAGCCAGCTCGGCTGCTAGCAGCGCGTTTTTAAGTGTCACGTCGTTTGGATAGAGATCGGTTGCTGTGCGCCGCACTTGCCGCATTGACGCGGTCAAGCCGTGATCGCCCGTGGTGATATGGCCTGAGGCGGCGGCAATATCTTCCGGCGTAGGTGGGCATGCATTGCGTGTCCGCCAGAGACACCAAAGGGTCAAATTGACATTCCAGCGATACTCATCCTGCAAGCGCAAAAGTGCACGCTTAACATTATCGCGGGCATAAAATTCGCAGCTCCAGCGCCAAAATCGGTCAGGTTCGTCTTTGGTGGGGCAGTTCAAGGCCGTTTACCCTTGCTCAGGTCTTCGCCCCAGCGTTTTGTTTTTTCGTGGTCGATATCGAACAAATCCAGTGTCCTCGCGCAGGATTGGGTGACAAGATCGTCGATGCTTTTGGGTTCTGCATAAAATGCCGGCAAGGGCGGGGCGATGATTGCTCCCATTTCAGTAAGAGCGGTCATGGTTCGCAAATGGCCGAGATGGAACGGTGTTTCGCGAACCATCAAGACAAGGCGGCGTCGCTCCTTCAATACGACATCGGCAGCGCGTGAAAGCAGGTTATCAGTCACCCCGCTAGCGATTTCCGACATGGTTTTGACCGAGCAGGGGGCGATAATCATGCCGAGGGTTCTGAATGAGCCTGACGAGATCGGCGCGCCAACGTCCTTAATGCCATATCGGTGATCGGCGAGAGAATCGAAGATTTTTGAGTTTTCCCCTAATTCGTAGCGAATCGTCATTTCTGCCGCGCGAGAGACAACAAGGTGGGTCTCTACCCCTGCAGCGTGTAAAAGTTTCAGGCAACATTCCCCATAAGCTGCGCCCGATGCGCCGGTAACCCCGACAATCATTCTCGGTCGAATTTCTGCTGATTTATCAATCACTTAAAATGAATCCTGATATGTTTATGATGTGGCCGGGCAGGGCGTGGCACCGACCCCGCCGCGCCGTTTTTTATTATTGAACCCCAAGGATCCTGTCGACAAGCAAGAGTTGTCGTGATCTAATTTGAGCATCAATCAAAGGAGGTTAGAATATGGCGCTTGACGCTCACCTGCAATCTCTTAGCCGGCGGCACCAGGAACTCGATGCGGCGTTGGCAATGGAAATGAAAAGCCCTCAGGCCGACGAAACTAAAACCCACGAGCTAAAACGCCTCAAACTACGATTGAAAGACCAGATTGAGAGCCTGCGAAGGCAGAGCGAACCAGAATAGCTTCGCCAGTAAAGGTCAGGCCTATACAGAATGTTATCGGCGGCTCCCTAAAACACTGTCCGCCGGGATTTAGGTTTAGATATATCGTTATCGCCCCCGCTTGCTGATCAGAGCGGGGGCGGTTTTCAT
Source organism: Parvularculaceae bacterium (assembly GCA_004213235.1). Taxonomy (GTDB): domain Bacteria; phylum Pseudomonadota; class Alphaproteobacteria; order Caulobacterales; family Parvularculaceae; genus MED-G105. The sequence goes on along the minus strand of SHAI01000032.1, from coordinate 3,112 downwards.
TTTTGGAGATTGTTTGTCAGCGCTATGATGATTGTATCATTAAGCAAATTAATGACGGTTATATCAGCATGCGCTCGGATAAACCGATCCGTACAGGGTGAATTACATGGGTAAACGCTCGATCATCATTACAAGCGCTGCGTCCGCGTATGGTGCAGCGTGCGTGCGCGCTTTTGCTGCTGCCGGATATCGATTGATACTTGCCGATGAATCAGAAAGCGCTGCGCGCGCGTTATTGGATGGTCTTGGGGAAAAGCACGCCGATAGCCCTGTTGTTATCGGCAGCGCTGCGAACAAGCTTCAAATCCATAATATTATTGCCGAGGGGATAGAAACCTATGGCCGTATTGATGGGCTGGTCCACATCGCCGCAATTGGTGACGACACTGAGTTTACCGATCAATCAGAAGAGTTTCTACAAACGCTGGTAAGTCAATCATTGATGGGCGCACTATTAATCAATCAGGCGATTGTTCGACAGTTTCTAAAACAAGATGCCGCGGCGGAGAGCGGTATCGCGTCGGGCGGGGTGATCGTTAATATTGTCCAATCAGGTTTGGTGGAGACAGGCGGTGTGGCGGGCGCCACGATCCAGGCCGGGGTTGAGGCAATGTCGAAGACGCTTGCCGTGCGCTATGCCAAAGAGGCTATCCGGGCAAATTGCATTTCAGCTGGTTTGATCTCCGGGGCCCCTTTGGATGACGCCGTTCTCAAGTCTGGGCGCAAGACATCAGCCGCGCATCGTCTCGGCGACGTGCAAAATGTCGCCGATGCTGCAACCTATCTTGCAGGGGAGAAGGCGCAATTTGTCAGCGGTACGACACTAAATGTCGACGGCGGCGGTATTTTGACGTTTAACTCTATCGGTCAGGGGAATGGGAGCACCGCCTGACCGCATGGGTGATGTCATACGGGGTTGTCAGCTGTAAAGACAAAGCCGATGCGCTTTGCGCCGGCGTAAATCCAATCCTAGTACTAGCTCCTTCATAGAAAAGATATAGTGATGGCAAGCCTGCATTATGAAGATGTCACCGATGCTGCGGCGCGCCTTAAGGGGTACGCGGTTGAAACTCCACTGATCGAATCGCACGTCTTGAATAAACAAGCTGGGCGGCGGGTGTTTTTGAAGCTGGAATGCCTTCAGCGGACGGGTTCGTTCAAATTTCGCGGCGCTTTTAATCGGATATCCAAGATGACCCCGGCGGAAATGCGGGCTGGCGTGGTTGCCTGGTCGTCAGGTAACCATGCCCAGGGTGTTGCATTGGCGGGCCAGTTGCGCGATGTCGCCGTCTGCGTTGTGATGCCGCGCGATGCGCCGGCAATCAAGCGCGAAAAGACGCGCTCTTACGGTGCGGAAATCATTGAATATGATCGCTACACTGAAGACAGGGAAGAGATTGCCCGTGCAATCGCGGCAGAACGCGGTGCGGTGCTTGTGCCCTCCTATGACGATTTTGATATCATGGCGGGGCAAGGAACCTGTGGTTTGGAGCTTGTGAGCCAGGCGCGGGCATTGGATGTCACGCTGAGCGATGTTCTGGTCTGTTGCGGTGGCGGCGGGTTGATCGCCGGCTGTGCGACAGCGATGAAACAAGACTGGCCGGAAGCGCGTATTTTTGCCGTGGAACCGGAAGGTTTTGAAGATCATCAACGCTCCTTGCAATCGGGTCAGATTGAACACAATGCGCCCGGTGCGCAGTCGATCTGTGATGCGATCTTGACGCCGAAGCCCGGTGCACTGACATTTCCAGTTAATAAAAAGTTATTAGACGGCGGATTGGTTGTCAGCGACGATGATGTCCGCGAGGCGATGCGGTTTGCATTTTCGGAACTGAAAATCGTTTCCGAACCCGGCGGTGCGGTCGCTTTGGCGGCAATTCTCACCGGTAAAATGGGCCCGGGTGACACGCCGATTGGTGCGGTGGTCAGCGGCGGGAACGTCGACCCCGACCAATTTGCCCGGATAATCGCCTGTTGAAGGGGCTTTAGGCGGTTTTGAGCAGCGATCCTGCGCACTTTTTTACATTTACTAAACGTATGTAATTGGAGCGTTTCGTTTAAAGTCAAAAAGCGCCGTTTTACGCCTGGTTTACGCACGGCTGTCATGATCCGCTCAGGTCCAAGCAAGTCAACGCAGCGAGCGAACCAGTGAAGCGTATAACCAAATGTCGCGCGTGCGGCTCCCCGGCATTGTCGCCGGCCCTTAATATCAGCGGAATGGCGTCGGGCCAAAACGGCTTTTTCGGTGGCGGGGCACCCCGCGAAGAAGAGGAATATGTCTTCTGCGACTCATCACAAGATGAGAATGCGTGTGGGCTATTGCAGCGCAAATATGAAAGCGAAGGCGCAAATCCCTCCCAGCGGATGCCGTCAGGTACGTACCGTGCGACGCGAAATCATCTGCGCACGGTAGCAACCGAAGCGCTTGAGTTGGTTTCAGGGCGTGAGTGCTCTGTCTTGGACATTGGGTGCTCCGATGGATCTCTATTGTCTTACTATCCGCGCTGGGTGGAGCGCGTCGGTGTCGAACCTGATGACATTGTTGACCAGGTGGGCGTTTGGGCTTCGACCTATCGAACGACATTTCCATCGCCTGAAACAGACAGTGCCTTTAAAGAGCGCCAGTTCGATATTGTAACCGCAATTTCCGTTTTCGAGGATATCGACAATCCGGCCGAATTCTTGAGGTCTGTCAAAGATGTGATGACGGACGATGGTATATTTGTGCTGGAAACGCTTTATGCTCCGGTGATCCTTACACGAACATGTGTCGATTCATTTTTCGAGAAGCGAAGCGCATTTTACTCTTTGAGCGTATTGGAAGCGCTTTTCCGCGAAGTTGGCATGAAGATATTCCGAGGCGCACTCACGGATAAAGATGGCGGTTCGGTGCGCCTTTACGTAACCCATGATCACGTCGAAGAGTATGATTTCGACCCATGGTATGAGCGTCTGGCACGGCTTTGGGATGAGGAAAACGCGCTTGGTCTTCGCCTTGCGGCGCCATATCGCGCTTTTGAGGGGCGTGCTGCGGAGGCGTGCGGGGCTTTCAGGGCTGAGCTGGATGCGGTGAGCCAGCGCGGCGATATCGCCCATATTCTAGGAGCTGGCC
>SHAI01000031.1 GCA_004213235.1 Parvularculaceae bacterium | reverse complement strand
GCATCTACATCATCGGCATAGACGAGTGCGCGAAATGTATCGCGCAGTTCGGCATAGCTGTCGAAGGTCAGCGGATTCTTTCGATCCGGCCGGTTCAGGCGGATGGTCGCGACCGCTTTGCGACAGCTCCAGTCAAAATGTTCGGGCGTCAGGTCAGACATCTTGGTCATCGGCATCTCCTTCAAGGCGGCGCATCAAATCTCGGACGAGGTTCAGGTCGTCATGTCCCAGAGCGGCAAAGAGCGCATTCACTTCGTTTTCATGTGCATCGGCGAGGTCTTTGAACCACCTGTTTCCCGCAGGCGTCAGGCCAACGAAGACAACGCGTTTGTCCTCACCGCTTTGTTCACGCGCCGCCAGCCCGTCTTTTTCAAGACGGTCCACGACCGTCGTGGCATTTCCATTTGAAACCAAAAGCATCTGGCTGAGCACGCTCATTTTGACAGGCTGACCAACCCGATATAGCGCTGCCGCCACGTCGAACCTGGGCAGTGTCGTGTCGTGATTGACTCGCAGAAACTCGCGCAGGTGATTCTCGTTGCGCCGAGTTATGCGCAGCAATCTGATCCATGTCCTCAAACGTCGGCGGGACAGGGCATCAAAGGGTTTCATACGTCGACGCCGGAAATTGCCGGGCAATGGCTTCGGATCGTTGTGGGGTTTTTGCTGCGTAAAAATATTGGATCCGCAAGGGCCGGCTGCAGATCCCAATTTCCACGAAACGCGCCATGCGGCACTGTGGTGTTCACAACATCTGAGCGCGCAGGGCTTGCGCCAAAACAAAGCGCCGTCATGTTCCCCGATCCTTCTGCACCGCTCCGGCGTCTCCTTCAAACCTGCGCAAATCATAGATGGGAGAAAAGTAACTTCAAGCACAAAGGTTCAAGCTTGAAGCTTTTTCCACGAAGACCAAAGACCTCTGCATAAAAGCCGCAAGGGCAGCGCCCAACCCCAGGCAGGCGCATCGTGACGCCAAAGCTGCGTGCGATGATTGCCAAAACCACAAATTTTTTAATATCTTACAAGATTGAAAAAGCGCCCCCCGCAGGCAGGGTCGGGCGCGAACCGGCCTGCGGCCGCGCGAAAGCTTTGTTCAGCACAGGTGTTGAACATGGATAATCCAGCCAGACCTGCAAGCCACAAGATCCGAAGGCTGGACAACGCGCACATCAAAAATTTGGAACAGTTTCCAGGAATGCAATTGACGAAACGGCTGAAAATTCACGCATCATTTGTCACGGTGAAATCGCAGATCTGCCAGCTTGAGGCGCGCCTCGCTTGTCACGCCCGCATCCAGAAGCGCTCAGACGTGGGCAGCCATGGATTTGACGCGACCAGAGTTCGCCGACAACCGGACCACGTCCGACATTCGATCAAACCGATAGTCATGCCCGATCAGTGCGGCAGGTATCGATGTTGCGGCTTTCAGTGCGTCTGTAAGGTCTGCGCCAACCTTATCCACCATGACCCGCACCGCCGTCGCCAGATCAAGGTCAGCGCCCGCAAGGGTTCCATCGGCCAGTGTCAGAACGCCCTCATGGCGGCGGATCAAACGACCGCCAAGCTCAAACTGGGTCACGTCCGTACCCGCAACCGCCATCGCATCGCTTATAAGAAAGATCTTTCCCGGACCCCTTTTCGCTTTCCAGGCGGCACGAATCGTATCTGGATGCACATGCACCGCATCTGCGATCAGCCCCGCGTGTACCGTGGCACTGGACAGGGCCGCCCCCACCAGACCGGGCTCTCGGTTGCCCAGCTGGCTCATCGCGTTAAACAAATGGGTCACGCATCGCGCCCCTGCAGCGATAAACCGCGCGCATGTCGCGTGATCAGCGTCGCTGTGGCCCAGCGACACCAAAACGCCCGCAGCCACCAGGGCCGAGACCTGATGTTCAGAGACGGTCTCGGGGGCGATGGTCACCTTGAGGCGCGGCAGTGTTTTCGCTGCTGCCAGCAAAATCTCCAGATCCTCGGCCTCCATCCTCCGGATCAGCGCAGCATCATGGGCACCCTTGCGCGCAACAGACAGATGCGGCCCCTCAAGATGCAATCCCACGACACCCGGCACACCGGCTTGGATGGCTTTGTCAACGGCGGCAATTGCGGCGCGGGTCTTGTCTTGGGTATCGGTGATCAATGTGGGCAAAAAGGCCGTTACGCCAAGTCTTTGATGGGCATCCGCCATTCGCCGCAGCGTGAGAACCGAAGGGTCCGCATTGAACAGTATGCCATCACCGCCATTCACCTGAAGATCTACAAAGCCCGGAAACAAAATATCGCCGCCAAGGTCTATGTCCTGCTCGGATCGATCCAGCCCTGCCTCGGGGTGTAAACCGTTAAACCGCCCGTTTTCAAAAAGCGCCGCCTGCCCTTGATGCAGTTGTTCACCATCAAAGACCCGGCCATTTCTGAAAGTGACATGCGTTTCAGTCATACCGTTTCAGTCACCTTTTTGAGGTGGCGGGGCTGGTCGGGGTTGATCCCCTGTGCGCGCGCGACCTCTTCCACCATTGTGTAAAACGACACGATGGCCGCAATCGGATCGCACAGCCAGTGATCGGTGCGCACATGTGGCAGCGGTGTGGCGCGCCGGGTTTTGTTTGTAACGGCAAAGACATTTGCACCTTTTTCGGCCAGCGCATCTGCGGTGTCTGCTGCGGTCTGCTCGGCCTTGTCGCAGGCGGCAAAGACGATGACCGGAAACCCGCTTTCGACAATCGACACCGGACCGTGCAACACTTCCGCCGACGAATAGCTTTCAGCATGGATGAGGCATGTCTCCTTGAACTTGAGAGCCGCCTCGTTGGAGATTGCCCACGATGGACCACGCCCGATGGTATAAAGCGAGCGCCCATCGATCGCAGCGGCGGCCGCAGACCAGTCACAATATGTGGCCTGTTCCAGAAATTCCGGTAATGTACGAATGGCACGCAGCAATTCATCATCTTCGCTCAGCTCGGCAAAAAGCCACAGCCCGGCGATGAGCGATGTCACGAATGTCTTTGTGGCGGCGACGCTCAGCTCGGGGCCCGCGTGGATTGGCAACGTGACATCTGCCGCACGCCCCAGCCGTGATGCGGCATCATTTGTGATCGCAACAGTCAGTGCCCCGCTGAGACGCAGCGCGCGCGTCATGGCCACGATGTCGGGGCTTTTGCCCGATTGCGACACAGAGATCCCGACAGCATCACGCGCATCCAGCGTGACCCCATAGACCGAACTGACCGACGGGCCCACCGAAGCCATGGGGCGCCCAAGTAACAGTTCGCTCGCATATTTCAGAAAGGTGGCCGCATGGTCAGACGACCCACGCGCAACCGAAATAAAATAACGCGGATTGGCGGCGCGCATCAGGGCGACAGCCGTTCGAATCGCATCGTTGCCGTCACTCAGCAAGCGCTCCACGGCCTGAGGTATTTCGCGCACCTCCTGATGCATCAGCGTCGGTTTCAGTGACATGTCTTGCAGCCTTTCTGTCAAAGCCGCAGCTCGGCGACAAAGTCGTAAGCGTCGCCGCGATAGAGCGAACGGGTAAGCTCGGCCACCCGACCATCGGCCAGGTAAGAGGTGCGTTCTATGGAAAGTCCGGCGGCCCCTTCGGGAACCTGCAAAAACTCGGCTTCACGCGCCTCGAGGTTGATCGCAGAAATCTTTTGAACCGCCCGCACCGGGCGCATGCCCCGGAAATCGAGAACTTCGTACAGCGATGTCGTCACCTCAAGCGGGTTGGGCAGCACATCAAGCGACAAAGACGCTCGTTCAAGCGCCATCGGGCGCCCGCCCGCTTCCCGCAGACGGTAAATACGTGCCACTTCGGCGGTCTCTGTCAAATCAAGCACCTCTTTCTCTGTTTGCGTCGGCAGGAAAACACCGCGTTCAAGCCAGCGCGAAGTGGTCTGCAGATTGCGTTGGGCCATGTCCTCGGTGAACGAGGTCAGGTGCGACAATGATTGTTCCACACGGTTTATGGGGTCGCGGATAAACGAGCCTGACCCCTGCCGCTGTTCGATCAATCCGTCGCGCACCAACTCCTGAATCGCTTTTCTGACCGTTACACGGGACAGTTCAGTTATTTCTGCAATCTCGCGCTCGGGGGGAAGCGACGAATTGGGGGGCAGCAAGCCGCATGCTATGCCATTTTCCAGCCGCTGACGCAGCTGCACATAGCGCGGGCCTTCGTTTTGGCCGAGCCACCCTGAGGGGCGCAAAAACTCAACTGTGTTCATCTGGAACACTCCCGTGCAAGTTCCAAAGCCAGATCCAACGCTCCGGTCAAAGGGGCGCCAGATGGCGGCGCGATATCGGTCTGAATTTCCCCGGGCAGATAGGGTTCGAAATACGGCGCGATGCCGCCAGTCAGGCAAATGGTCAATCCCGGCTTCCAGCCGATGGGCGCAAGGCTGCGCGCGATATCCTGCGCGCCCTCAGCCATGATCTGAACGCCCAGTTGATCCCCCCGCCCGGCCGCATCCGTCACCAGCGGCGCGAGCGCCCCGAATTCCGCCGGGCTGGCGGTTCGACCAAAGCTTACAATTCCCTCGGCGCCTTTGAATTTATCCAGCAATGCCGCTGCCAGTGCGGTCTTTTGCGCCCGCCCATCAATTGCCTCAAGCGCAAGCCGCAAAGCCGAACGACCCACCCACTGCGCCGAAGCTTCATCCCCCAGAACCGGGCCCCACCCGCCTGAGAACCTGACCGCGCCGTCAATCTGCGCACCAAAGAAAGACCCCGTTCCACAATGAACAATCACGCCTTCGCGCGCGCCCAAAGCGCCCCGCAACGCGGCAGGACGGTCGTCATTTATCCGAAGAACCTTTAACGGCAAGGCCGCGCGCAGGCGTTGCGTGATTTCGGGGCCGGTCACCCCCGCAAGGCCCACGAATGCAGGATAGCGCAGCAATGCCTCAAGGCCGACCCCGGCCTGCATTGCCAATCCCGACAGCGAGGCAACAATTTGCGCCACGCCGCCGTCGAAATCGCTCATCACGTTGGCTGCGCCGGTCTCAACCGTGAGCACATGCCCCGCCATGCTCAGCGCTGCGCGACACCGCGTCCCACCGCCGTCAATGGCCAGAACGTTGGTATGAAGGGTCTCATCCATTTAGATACCTTTACAATACCTATTGCACGAATAAAAGACCTAAACAAAGCCAAATAGAGAATGCCAAACCATTTCACCGCCGTATTTTTGATAAATTCAGGATGTGCAAAGTAAAGGATGGACAATAGGTATTATAATGGTGTTACCTGTAATTCGAGGGGAATCACATGCTGATACCGCAGACCGAAGCATTGCATGATCAAGCGAGGGGAATTGATGATCGCCCACTCGCCGAAGCTGCAGAGATTCTGGCGCAGGGTCAGATCGCTGCGGCCGGATCTGTGCGCGCGGTGGTCTGCAAAATTGCGGATGGGGCGCGGGCTCTGGCGCACGCCCTGCGGGCAGGTGGCACTGTTCACTATGTTGCGGCCGGATCTTCGGGGCTGATGGCTGCGGCAGACGCACAGGAACTGGGCGGAACGTTTTCCATCCCCCCCGATCAACTGCGCATACACATGGCTGGCGGCTTGCCGACCGGCGTCGAAATGCCGGGCGCAACCGAAGATGAAACGACGGGCCTTGAACAGGTATTGGCCGCGATTGGCCCCTGTGATGCCATGATTTCCGTTTCAGCCAGCGGATCCACGCCCTATACGCTCAGGGCGACCGAATTGGCGCGCGCGGCCGGCACCAAGGTGATTGCAATATCCAACAACAGCGCAACACCTTTGCTGGCGATGGCCGACCACCCGATCTTGCTCGCGACCCCGCCCGAAGTCCTTTCGGGATCGACGCGCATGGGCGCTGGCACGGCGCAAAAGATTGCGCTGAACATGCTTTCGACCCTTATGGCGATCGAGCTGGGTCATGTGCACGACGGTATGATGGTGAACCTGCATGCCGACAATGCCAAACTGCGCGCGCGCGCTTGTGGGATCGTGGGACGCATCGCCGAGGTCGGCAAAGGCACCGCTCATGCCGCGCTCAACTCCACCGGGGGCGTTGTAAAACCTGCCATTCTGGTAGCGTCCGGGCAATCGCCTGATGTGGCTCAAACTCTTCTTCGACAAACCGAAGGAAACCTTCGCGCCGCTCTGGCGCAACTCAGATCAAACAGATCAAATATCCAAGGGAGAATGTCATGAAACGAAACACACTCGGAATCGCCCTGCTGACCACTGCACTCGCCGGGACGAGTGCGCTGGCCATGGACGCAACGATAACCATCGAAAGCTGGCGCAACGACGACCTCAAGCTTTGGCAGGAGAAAATCATTCCTGCCTTTGAGGCCAAGCACCCTAATATATCGGTGAAATTCACGCCATCCGCACCGGCCGAGTACAATGCGGTTCTCAATTCCAAACTCGATGCCGGATCGGCGGGCGATCTGATCACATGCCGCCCCTTTGATGCCTCATTGGCGCTTTACGATGCGGGCCACCTGTCGGACCTCAGCGGTCTGGAGGCAATGAACAATTTCTCGGCCGTTGCCAAATCGGCCTGGCAAACGGATGACGGTTCGGCCAGCTTTTGTGTGCCAATGGCCTCTGTGATCCACGGCTTTATCTACAACAAAGACGCCTTTGCCGAGCTGGGCCTGGATGTGCCTGCGACCGAAGATGAATTCTTTGCCGCGCTAGAGGCGATCAAGGCCGATGGAACCTATATCCCGATGGCCATGGGCACCAACGACCAATGGGAAGCGGCCACAATGGGCTATAACAACATCGGTCCAAACTACTGGAAAGGTGAAGAAGGCCGGCTTGCCCTGATCGCGGGCGAACAAAAGCTGACCGACGCGGGCTGGGTTGCACCCTATGCAACATTGGCACGCTGGGGCGCATATCTGGGTGACGGATACGAGGCACAAACCTACCCTGACAGCCAGAACATCTTTACCCTTGGCCGCGCGGCGATCTATCCTGCCGGGTCCTGGGAGGTATCAGGCTTTAACAGCCTTGCCGATTTCGAGATGGGTGCGTTCAAGCCACCCGTTCAGAATGCGGGCGATACCTGCTACATCTCTGACCACACCGACATTGGCATCGGCATGAATGCAGCCTCAAAAAACCCGGAAGCGGCGCAAACCTTCCTGGCCTGGGTCGCAAGCCCTGAATTTGCCGGTATTTTTGCCAATGCATTGCCGGGCTTCTTCCCACTGTCGTCGACGCCCGTCGAGATCAACGACCCGCTTGCTGCTGAATTCGTAAGCTGGCGTGGTGAGTGTGAGAGCACGATCCGGTCGACCTATCAGATCCTGTCGCGTGGCACGCCCAACCTTGAAAATGACACCTGGGGCGCCTCGGTTGCCGCAATCAAGGGCGCGTCTTCTCCGGAAGATCTGGGTCAGAAGCTTCAAGAGGGCCTCGCCAGCTGGTACGCACCGCAGCAATAACCTCCCTGAGCTGCTTACTGCCCCGGGCGCGGCCTGCGCCCGGGGTCTTTCAATTCCGGAGATTGCCCCATGAAAAGGGCCCGCATCCGCTGGCATATCCTCGTGTTTCTGACACCGGCCGTCCTTGTCTACACGGCCGTGATGATGTTCCCGCTGTTCAACACGCTTCGGCTGGCCCTGTACACGCGCATCGACCAAGAGCGGGTCTTTGTTGGCCTCGACAATTTCCGCACCCTGTTTTTTGATCCGATCTGGGCTGACCAATTCTGGAATGCGCTGGGCAACAACTTCTGGTTCTTCGTGATCCACATGCTGGTGCAAAATCCCATCGGCATTGCACTGGCGGCGCTGCTGAGCCATCCCCGCCTGCGCTTTGCGGTCCTATACCGCTCGGCCATCTTTATCCCGACGATCCTGTCCTTTGTTATCGTCGGCTTTGCATGGAAGCTGATCCTGTCACCCATCTGGGGCATCGCGCCCGACATGCTGGACTGGATCGGATTGAAATCGCTCTATGCCCCATGGTTGGGCAAAGAAGAATACGCGCTGACAACACTGGCCTTGGTTTCAGTCTGGCAGTTCGTCGGCATCCCCATGATGCTGATCTACGCGGCCCTGATCACAATTCCTGACGAAATCCTGGAGGCGGGAGAAGTCGATGGCATCACCGGGTTGTCCGCCTTTTGGAAAATCAAACTTCCCCTCATTTTGCCGTCCATTGGCATCATCTCCATTCTCACCTTCGTCGGGAATTTCAACGCGTTCGACTTGATCTATGCGGCGCAAGGCGCCCTCGCGGGGCCCGACTATTCCACGGATATTCTCGGCACCTTCATGTACCGGACGTTCTTTGGGTTCCAACTTCAGCTTGGCGATCCGCATATGGGGTCTGCCATTGCAAGCGGCATGTTCATCGTCATCCTTATTGGCGTATGCATCTACCTGTTTGGTATCCAGACACGCATGCGCAGATATCAGATGTGAGCCGACCCGATGAATAAAGCACGCGCAAATCCCTATAACACGGCTGCGATGCATGGCGCGCTGATCCTTTATACCTTGATCGCACTCTTCCCGGTCTTCGTGATCATCATCAACAGCTTCAAGGATCGCAGGTCCATCTTCCGCGAACCGCTCGCCTTGCCCAACTCAGAGAGCTTTTCGCTGATTGGTTATGAGACGGTCTTTACGCAGGGGGATTTCTTTCTTTACTTCCAGAACTCTATGATCGTGACTGTTGCATCGTTGTTTTTCGTGCTGCTTTTTGGTGCGATGGCAGCGTTTGCACTTGCGGAATACCGGTTCAAGGGCAACCTCTTGATGGGGCTTTATCTGGCCTTGGGGATCATGATCCCGATCCGGATCGGTACCGTCGCCATTTTGGATATGATGGTCGCCACAGGGCTGGTGAACACGCTCTGGGCGCTGATCCTGGTCTATACGGCCCAAGGTCTGCCGCTCGCGATTTTCATCCTTAGTGAGTTTATGCGTCAGGTTTCAGATGATCTGAAAAATGCCGCGCGGATCGATGGGCTGAGCGAATATGCCATTTTCTTAAAGCTTGTTTTGCCATTGGTCCGTCCCGCCATGGCAACAGTGGCCGTTTTCAACATGATCCCGATTTGGAACGACCTTTGGTTCCCGCTGATCCTTGCCCCGGCCGAGGAGACCAAGACGCTCACATTAGGCAGTCAGGTCTTTATCGGACAGTTTGTAACCGATTGGAATGCGGTCCTGTCCGCCCTTTCGATGGCAATTTTGCCTGTTCTCACCCTCTACGTTATTTTTTCGCGACAGCTTATTCGCGGGATCACCTCAGGAGCCGTGAAATGATCAAAGCCGTCATCGCCGGCCTTGGCAATATGGGGCGTAGCCACGCGCTCGCCCTGCACAACCACCCCGATGTCGAGGTCATAGGCCTTGTGAACAGATCGCGGGTCGACCTGCCCAATGCGCTCGCTGAATACCCCCTTTTCGAAACCTTTGAAGAGGGTCTGGCGCTTGCGCCGGATCTGATGGTGATCGCCACATATATAGATACGCATGTGGATTATGCCTGTGCGGCAATGGATGCAGGGGCCCATGTTTTTGTAGAGAAACCGCTGGCCATGACGGTTAACGGCGCAAAACATGTCGTTGAAAAAGCGCGTAAAACGAACCGGAAGCTCGTCATTGGCTACATCTTGCGCCACCATCCGTCCTGGATGCGGCTGATCAAAGAAGCGCGCAATTTGGGCGGTCCGTTTGTGTTCCGTTTGAACCTCAATCAACAATCGACAGGCGCGGAATGGAAAACGCACAAGGCGTTAATGGAAACGACCTCCCCCATCGTCGATTGCGGCGTGCATTATGTCGATGTCATGTGCCAGATCACTGACGCTCAGCCAATTCGCGTCAATGCAATGGGCCTGCGGTTGTCAGACGAAATCGCGGCCGACATGTACAATTATGGCCAGTTCCAGGTCTATTTCGACGATGGCTCGGTCGGGTGGTATGAGGCCGGATGGGGCCCGATGATGTCGGAGACGGCATTCTTTGTAAAAGATATCGTCTCTCCAAATGGTGCGGTCTCGATCACGGATGGAAACAAGGGCGCGTCTGCGAATGTTGATGGACACACAAAGGTTGGTAGCATCCTTGTCCACCGCAGTGATGGCGACCAGACGATCGACATGCCGGGCGAGCCCGGCCATCAGGAATTATGTGATGCCGAACAAGCCTTTATGGTCGACGCAATTCGGCAAGACGCTGACCTCAAGCGCCACAATCAGGATGCCATCACATCCCTCGCCATTTGCCTGGCTGCGGATGAGAGCATCCGAACCGGCCAATCCATCAACCTGAAAGACACTCTGGTATGACTGCGCTATCTCTCAAAAACGTCCATAAATCCTTTGGAAATATCCATGTTCTGAAGGATATCAATATTGACGTCGAAGACGGGGAGTTTGTTGTCTTTGTGGGCCCATCTGGCTGTGGCAAGTCAACATTGCTGCGCGTGATTGCGGGTTTGGAAGACGCAACATCCGGTGACATTCAGATTGGCGAAGACATGGTAAATGTCGTTCCACCGTCCAAACGCGGCATCGCGATGGTGTTTCAAAGCTATGCGCTTTACCCGCACCTCAACGTCCGCAAAAACATGTCTTTGGCCCTGAAACAGGAACGCCAACCCAAAAGCACAATTGACGCCAGGATCGAAAAAGCGAGCAAGATGTTGAATCTCGAGGCTTATCTGGATCGCTTTCCATCCGAGCTGTCCGGGGGCCAACGACAGCGGGTTGCAATCGGGCGCGCTATTGTTCGTGAACCCAAACTCTTTCTCTTCGATGAACCCCTGTCCAACCTCGATGCGGCCTTGCGCATGAACACCCGGATCGAGATTGCAAACCTGCACAAACAGCTGGGCGCTTCGATGGTCTATGTGACCCACGACCAGACCGAAGCCATGACGCTGGCCGACAAGATTGTCGTTCTGCGCGACGGCCGCGTCGAGCAAATAGGCAGCCCGATGGAGCTTTACAACAATCCTGCCAACAAGTTTGTGGCCGGTTTTCTGGGCTCGCCATCCATGAATTTTCTGCCCGAAAGCGTGCTCGACGGTGCCAACAACAACACAATCGGCATCCGGCCAGAGGATCTGTTCATATCAAAAGATGGCCCACTTTTGGTTCGCGTCAGCCATGTCGAACATCTGGGTGGCGATACAAATATCATCGCCCATGTTGAAGGTCACCAAATCACCGCGCGATTGTTCGGCCAGCATAAAGTAGACCAGGATTCGGAGCTGCGACTTGCGTTTAAACCAGACCGAACATACGCCTTTGCACAGGATGGAACGCGTCTGCGCTGAAGCACAATGCGAAAAACGCGTTCGACCGGACCGAGCGGACGCGTTCTTTTGTTACCGATCAAACGCAGGACGCTGTACAAGACACTTTCGGTCATCGGTCTGTGATCGACGTTTTGTCATATGCGGCCGTAAAGCCGGCCAGAGACATCAAAACACGCACATTCTGGTTTGGTGCCAAGGCCGGAACGATGTTCAACTCGGCGGTATTGCCACGTTTGAATTCGTTGACCTCGGCAGCAATGAAGCCGATTCTTGAATAGCATCCGATTTGATTGCAAAATGCAAAAGGGTATCTGCGCAGTGAACCGCCATCCACCTGCATAGACAGCTGATCCGTGAGCGATGTTTCCAACGGAACAGTCACAGTTGCGCCAGCCACGGCCCGCCCCCCTTCGGGCAGACGAAAAATCGCGATTTCCGCAATTGGCGTGCCCTCGCTATCGGACATCAACTGATACATCTGGCAGGGATCATCGCCGTCTTCTGTCTTGATACAGCGCATTTCCCAATCGCCATATTCGTCGCCAATATAAGTTTCACCGACCTTTGGTTCACCGCTATTGTCGTCGGCAAAGCTGAGCTGGTCTTCAACTGAAGGGATTTGCGTTTCTGTCGTGTCGGTTCACGCAGTCTGTGCCATGGTCGAAATCGGCAATACGAGGTACAGGGAAAGGGCAATCAAGGTCGTTCGCATATCAGATACGGTATTCGTTTCGATTGACAAACTGCTAGCATGACCGGAACAAAGTGTCAGCGTCAAAGCGCAAAATTTTGAAAGATGCGGAAAGACCGCTTACCGCGCCCTCACCCGGGCAAGTTCTGAAAGGTTTGAGTTGATTTCTACTTTCCGTTTATCGAGGCACAGGATGGGTGCCGGGATCACCCCCGACTGCCTCTGGCGGGGAAATTCATGCGCAAACGTAAAATGAACCCCGTTTTCAAAGCCGCTCTGTGGATGTCTGGTTCCATTGCGTCTTTTTCGTCCATGGCCGTGGCTGGGCGCGAGATCAGTGCGTCTCTGGATACGTTTGAAATCATGCTGTACCGAAGTGTTGTCGGCGTGATCATCGTGATCTTGCTTGCGGTTCTGACCGGGACATGGCGCGACATCAGGGCGGATCAGATCGGCACTCATGTCGTTCGCAATCTGGCTCACTTTACCGGGCAAAACCTGTGGTTCTATGCGGTGACCGTAATCCCCCTGGCGCAGGTGTTCGCGCTTGAGTTTACCTCGCCCATCTGGGTTATCGTGCTGAGCCCGCTGGTCCTGGGTGAGCGGTTGACAGCCGTGCGCGGACTTGCCGCCGTCATGGGTTTCATCGGCATTCTTATCGTTGCGCAGCCGGATATGTCTGGCTTGAATGCCGGGATCGTCACGGCCGCCTCTTCTGCAATCTTTTTTGCTGTTACGATGATGCTGACCAAACGGCTGACGCGCACAGAAGGTATCACATCCATCTTGTTCTGGCTGACAGCCATGCAATTGGTGATGGGTCTGGTCATGGCAGGATACGATGGCGATATCGCTTGGCCAGATGCAATAACATTGCCCCTGGTGATCATGATCGGGCTGGCAGGTCTGTTGGCGCATTTCTGTCTGACCAACGCCCTGTCTATTGCGCCAGCAACTGTGGTCGTGCCGATCGACTTTATTCGTTTGCCGACCATTGCTGTTGTCGGAATGCTGGCATATGGTGAAGTGGTTGATTTATGGGTGTTTATCGGCGCAGTCATCATATTCGCCGGAAACTACATCAACATCTTAGCCGAAACGCGAAACACCTGAAATAGAGCGTTTTGCGATGTCGCGCATCACCTGTCGCTGCCTGCAATCAAAAATTTCAAGGCATCGCGTGATGTTCGATGTTTCAGTTATTTCGCCAAACGCTTTAGTTGTAAAAATATCACGGTCTGGCGATGCCCCCCACATAACGGCCCTCACATGCCCTTTGGTCAATATTGGCGCACTTGGGCCAATTTTGGAATTGTAGGCGTCGGCGGGGCACAAAACTCACGGCACTGCTCACCACGGAGAAATCAAAATGAACACCCACACATTAGGTGCGGCGGCCTTGCTGGTCGTTACATCATAAGCCGCTTACGCAGTCGGTTTGGACCGTTCAGGACGGCCGACAGGGCTTATCTTTGAATCCGGAAATATGCTCGAATTCAGTGCGGGCTATGCGGATCCAAGCATTGACGGCACAGAGGAGGATATAGGACTAGGCCAACTTCCGACTGGCAACATTGCCGATACGTTCCGTATTTGGGGCGCGGGCTTGCGCTATGAACTCAGTGATACACTTGCTTTGGGAGTGATCATTGATGAACCCTATGGCGCGGACATATTATACGCATCCTCGGCTCCGCTGCTGTCCGGCACGGCCGCAACCGTGGATTCGCACGCGATCACCGGTTTTGCGCGCTACAAATTCAACGAGAACATATCGGCACATGGTGGGATTGTTTATCAAAGCGTGAGCGCGGATGTAACGCTGCGCGGGGCAGCTTATGGCGGTCTGTCTGGATATAACGCCGCATTTTCTAACGACAGCGCTGTCGGTTACATGATAGGCGCGGCATATGAAATCCCTCAAATTGCCCTGCGCGTTGCTCTGACCTACCATTCCGAGATTGACCATAAGATGGACACGCTGGAGACACCTCCCGGCGCGTCCGCTATCACATCGACAACCGAAGTAACGACTCCCGAAACCATCGCAGTTTCATTCCAGAGCGGGATTGCCGCTGACACACTTTTGTTCGGATCTCTGCGGTTTTCTCACTACAGTGCAACGTCGGTTTCACCAGTGGGGCTGCGCACGATTACGACGAATCCAGAAGCATCACTGACCGACCTTGAAAATGCGTGGAACGCGGAACTTGGTGTGGGACGGCGCTTTAACGAAAAATGGGCAGGCAGCCTGTCTGTCGGTTGGGAGCAAAAAGGCGAGGACGACCTCGTTTCGCCTCTGGGCGCAACCAATGGCGCGACATTCGTGTCCGTTGGCGCATCCTACCAGGCAACTGAGACAATCAAGATCAGCGGCGGCATTCGCTACACTGATTTTGGCGCAGCCCTGCCAAGCACCTCCGGCGCCCAGCGCGGGACGTTCGATGGAAACTCGGCTGTTTCTGCGGGTCTGAAAGTGCAGATCAGCTTTTGATACGGGGACGTCATCTGTAACTTGCAACAGGCC
>SHAI01000030.1 GCA_004213235.1 Parvularculaceae bacterium | reverse complement strand
AATCAAATGCAGCAATCAGCGCCGTTGCCGCTGCAAACGACATTTGAAAACCGGGATGAAGGATCGCTTCCGGAGTCATCAACAAGATTACGGTTGCAGCGATGGCGACATTCCGCAGGGAGAGCGCCCGCCGGTCCGCCATGATCGCGACAAACATGACGCCGGTCATCACAAATGCGCGCTGTGCCGACCATGCGCCACCGGACAGCATCAAATAAACGAAACCGCTGGCAAGCGCCGCAGCCGCGGCCCATTTTTTGATTGAAAACCGCACAGCCATTCCAGGTATCGCCGCGCCCAGAAATCTCACCGCAAAGAAAATGAGTCCTGTGGCCAAGCCCATATGCATGCCAGATATGGCCAATAAATGCGCCAGCCCTGCATCGCGCAACGCATTTTCTGAATGTTCGTCGATAGCGCCGCGTTTACCCGTCACGAGCGCGGAAATGATTGCCCCGCCTTGCCCCGGCGCCGCGGTTCGAATTCTCTCGGCGATACGATCACGCGCCCGCTCTATATTGACCTGCCACCAGGCAAGACCCGTCCTTGACTGACTGGAGATCTTTTCCGGCGCAGAAACGGCAAAACCCACCGCACCAATCCGCAGAAAATAAAAATGACGGCGAAAATCGAACGCGCCTGGCGCGGCCGCATCAGGTGGAGGGGATAGTTTTGCTTTTAGCCGAATGCTATCGCCCGGCCGGGCGTCCGCTGGCGCACCGCGCCATGTGACCCGAACCTTTTCCGGTAAATCTTCTGGCGCGACGCCCTCAATACTATGAACGCGGATTGTATAGCGTTGGCGTCCATTGCCTTTCTCCAGAAAAACGACGCTGCCACTCACCTCTCCGATAGGTAATGAGCCGCTTAGCACCGGCGCGTGAACCTGTTGCGTGCGTATTTCTGCAGCAAATCCACCCAAAGCAAACAGCGCGGCGGCGATACAGGTTCGCCGAACGGCCGGCCGGTCGATGCCAAGCGCAATCAGGGCAAACCCAAGCATGGGATACAAGAAAACGGCGAGGGCCGGCTCAAAGGCAAGGCCAAAATATGTTGCAGCACCAGCGCCAATGAAGACAGGGACCCATCTCCCCCCATGGGCGATTTCTACCGCGGCCCAGCTGGAGGTGAGCATGCGAAGGGTGCTGACGAACCCCGGCGCGGTTAAGCGCGCACTCTGGCTTTGAGAGATTTCCCGCTCGACTGATGCACGCGCGTTTTCCAACGCACGGCGCGTCAATCGGCGGGCGCGTTCCTCAATCACGCTCATGTCACGTCTCGTCGCTGGCGCATATGCGTATTCGGGATGGGCAGAGGCATACCGCCTATGCTAGTCCGCCTTCGCAGAGAAGACGACCACCCGCGAGAAATGGAAAACAAATAAATGCCAGATCAGGTCACCACCCGCTTTGCCCCCTCACCTACGGGATACCTTCACATCGGCGGCGCGCGCACAGCTCTATTCAATTGGCTTTATGCACGCGGCCACAAGGGGCGCTTTCTTCTCCGGATCGAAGACACCGATCGCTCGCGACATAATCAAGCGGCGGTTGATGCCATCCTGGAGGGATTATCATGGCTCGGGCTTGACTGGGATGAGCCACCGACATCGCAATTCGCAAATCGTGATCGCCATATCGAGGTGGCGCAACAACTTCTCGACGCTGGCCATGCTTATCGGTGTTACATGGCCCCGGATGAAACGGACGCCGCGCGGAATGCTGCCCGGGCTGACAAAAGACGCTTTGAAAGCCCGTGGAGAAACGCGAACGCAGAAGCAGCACCGGCAGAGGCGCCCTTTACAATCAGGTTCAAGGCACCGACCGAAGGGGAAACGGTCGTAAAGGACGTCGTTCAGGGCGAGGTCCGCTTCCCCAATTCTGCGTTTGATGATCTGATCATTCTCCGCTCCAATGGCGACCCGACCTATAATCTCGCGGTCGTCGTCGACGATCACGATATGGGCGTGAACCACGTCATCCGCGGCGATGACCATCTCAACAATGCGGCGCGCCAGCAGCAGATTTATGAAGCACTGGGCTGGCCTGTGCCAAGTTTTGCCCATGTTCCCCTCATTCACGGCCAAGATGGTGCCAAGCTCTCCAAACGGCATGGTGCCCTAGGTGTGGAAGCCTATCGGGATGATGGGTTTTTGTCCGATGCGCTGGCGAATTATCTGTTACGTCTTGGTTGGTCCCATGGCGATGACGAAATCATTTCACGCGCGCAGGCGATTGAATGGTTTGATACCGATTGCCTGAACAAAGCACCAGCGCGACTTGACATTGATAAGCTGAAGGCACTCAATGCTCATTATATCCGTAGCCTGAGCGATGCCGAATTTGTCGAACAAACATCGCACTTTCTTGAACAAACACTGGATGAGACGACAAAGGCGCGCTTGCATCGCGCTGCGCCCTTCATCAAAGAACGCGTGTCGGTGCTCTCAGACATAGGATCAGCGGCCGCATTCGTCTTGCTTGCAAGACCATTAGAAATAACGGGAAAAGCCGCCAAACCATTAAAAAAGAGCGGCGCTGCAGCAATCATTTCAGGTGTTCTAGAAACCCTTACCGACGTCTCTGATTGGACCACGCCGACAACGCTCGACGCGGCGCTTCAATCCTTTGTGGATGCGCGCGGTTTGTGCTTTGGCCAGATTGGCCCTGCGCTACGTGCTGCCTTAACGGCCGGGAAACCTGCCCCCGCGTTAGGCGAAGTTCTCTACTCACTTGGCAGGGAAGAAGCGTTAGCGCGCTTATCTGACGGGGAAAAAACTGCCCTCACACTCCAGCCGCAAACATAAACTATTGTATTTAAAGAGATATTTGCCAACTACCAAACAGACTGGAAACTACAGCAATTGCCGGTATGATCCCGAAAAATTTGATGCATCGCACAACACCCATCAGGCGTATTATGGCGCGGTGACACGCCATCCGAAACAAGGAGATCCATTATGGATAGCAAAATGAAACCCGCAGGCTCGATGACGGTGACATATGACGGCAAATCCTCGGAATTTCCGGTTTTCGAAGGGGCCGATGGCCCACGTGTGGTGGATATCCGTAGTTTCTATAAAGAAACCGGCGCTTTTACTTTTGACCCAGGCTTCACGTCGACCGCAAGTTGCGAATCCCAGATCACATTTATCGACGGCGATGAAGGTGTTCTGCTTTACCGCGGGATCCCGATTGACGATCTTGCTGACAACTCGGACTTCCTTGAAGTCGCGTATTTATTGATCCACGGCGAATTACCTAAGGCTAATGAGCTTGAGAGGTTTGATCACGCAATCACGAATCATACGATGGTTCATGAGCAGTTGAAGAATTTCTACTCTGGCTTCCGCCGTGACGCACATCCAATGGCGATTATGGTCGGTGTTGTTGGAGCACTTTCAGCATTTTATCACGACAGCACAGACATCAACGATCCAAAACAACGGACGATCGCGATCCATCGCATGATCGCCAAAATGCCGACGATTGCGGCGATGGCTTATAAATACTCCATAGGCCAACCATTCGTATTCCCGAGCAATAACCTAGATTACACTTCTAATTTCATGCGTATGTGTTTTGCGGTGCCGGCAGAAGACTATGAAGTCAATCCGACCCTGTGCGACGCGCTCGACAAGATCTTTATCCTGCACATGGATCACGAGCAAAACGCATCAACCTCAACGGTACGGCTGGCTGGATCCTCTGGCGCAAATCCATTTGCATGTATCGCTGCGGGGATCGCCTCGCTTTGGGGGCCAGCCCATGGCGGCGCGAACGAAGCAGCCCTTAATATGCTGGCGGAAATTGGTTCAGTTGATCGCATCCCGGAATTTGTGACCCGCGCAAAAGATAAGAATGATCCATTCCGCCTGATGGGCTTTGGCCACAGGGTTTACAAGAATTACGACCCACGCGCGAAAGTTATGCAAAAGGCCTGTCACGAAGTTCTGGATGCGATCGGTATCAAGAATGATCCTCTTCTGGAAGTTGCGATGGAACTCGAGAAAATTGCCCTTGAGGACGAATATTTCGTTCAGAAGAAACTCTATCCGAACATTGATTTCTACTCCGGCATCACACTTAAGGCGCTTGGCTTCCCGACGGAGATGTTCACTGTTCTATTTGCGCTCGCCCGTACGGTAGGCTGGATCGCTCAGTGGTCGGAAATGATCGAAGACCCAGGTCAAAAAATCGGCCGACCGCGGCAAATTTATACCGGCGCCACAAAGCGGGAATATGTGCCGTGCGGCGATCGCTAATAAGCATTGTTCGCTGAACGCCATCGGCCAGTTACGCCGAACAATCAAAACGCCGCGCGAACAACCGTGCGGCGTTTTTTTATGTGTCGCATCTTTTTTATGTGTCGCATCTGCGGTGAGGTTTTTAATATCGAACCCGTTTCCTATATCCCGCGCCAAGGACAAGCCGACGCTTTCGGTTTTTTTCCTACCTATTTTCGCCAAGCGCGATAAACTGTCATAAAATAAAAGACCTACGGAGCGCGACATGACGTCTGCTTACGACTTCTCGGCGACATCAATTCAAGGTGAAGAGATTTCGCTGGATCGATATCGCGATAAAGTGGCGATAATTGTCAATACGGCCAGCAAGTGCGGCTTCACGCCCCAATATGAAGGCCTGGAACAGCTTTTCCGCACCTATGAGGCACAAGGCCTCACCGTACTCGGTTTTCCTTCAAATCAATTCGCCGCCCAGGAACCCGGCGACGAAAACGAAATCGCTCAGTTCTGCTCGACCAGCTATGACGTTACATTTCCCATGTTTGCGAAGGTGGATGTGAACGGTGCCAGCACCCACCCTTTATTTAAGTTCCTGAAATCCGCGAAGCCTGGGTTTGCCGGGACTACTGCGGTGAAATGGAATTTTACAAAGTTTATCGTCGACCGGAACGGCACCCCGCGCCGCCGCTATGCCCCGCAAGATCCGCCGTCGCTAATGCGCCGACAGATCGAAAAGCTCCTCGCGGATTGAATACTTCCGAACCGCTCAAAAACGCCCCTCGGCAATGGATACACTCATGACAACGTCGAACGCTCTGCACCCGATCCCTAAACCACCCAGCAAGCCGCTTGTTGGCAATGCGACGACCGTTGATCCAAATCAACCGCTGCAAAGCCTGATGGGGCTGACACGCGATCTTGGACCAATTTTTTGGCTTGATATGATGGGCAAGCCCATGGTCATCGCTTCCGGCGCGGAACTTGTTAACGAGCTTTGCGATGAAAAGCGCTTTGATAAAGCCGTCCGCGGTGCCCTTAGAAAAGTCCGTGCCATTGGCGGGGATGGCCTTTTCACCGGTGACACCCATGCGCCAAACTGGTCCAAGGCGCATAATATTCTCCTGCCGACCTTTAGCCAGAAAGCGATGGTCGATTATTTCCCCATGATGGTCGATATTGCGAGCCAGCTGGTCATGAAATGGGAACGCATGAACGCCGACGACGAAATTGACGTCGTTCATGACATGACCGGGCTTGCCCTGGATACGATTGGCGTGTGCGGGTTCGATTACCGGTTTAACTCGTTTTACCGCGCTGACTTCCACCCTTTCATCGACGCCCTGACACGTACCCTTGAGACATGCATGGTGCAGCGCGGGTTGCCGTTTGAGAATGTCGCCCTTCGCGGCCGCCTCGAACAATTGCGCAAAGATACTGACTACATGAATAATCTGGTTGACGAGATTATTCGTGAACGGCGGCGGGGGAAGTCAGGTGAAGCGGCGAACGATCTATTGAATTATATGCTCGCTGGCGTTGATAAAGCGACCGGCGAGAGCCTCTCCGACGAGAATATCCGCTATCAGATCAACACGTTTTTGATTGCGGGCCACGAGACAACATCAGGCCTTCTCTCTTTCACCCTATATTTCCTGCTGAACAATCCCGATGCGCTCGAAAAAGCCTATGCCGAAGTCGATGCCGTTCTTGGACGCGATATTGCGACAGCGCCCACCTATCAGCAAATTGCGAAACTGGATTATATCCGCGCCATCCTTCTGGAATCCCTGCGCTTGTGGCCGACCGCACCAGCCTTCTCAGTCTATCCGTATGAAGATGAGGTGATTGGCGGCGAATACCATTTGAAAAAGAATACGTTTGTCACGGTGCTCACACTCATGCTTCATCGTGACAAATCTATTTGGGGCGACAACCCTGACGTTTTCAATCCAGAGAATTTCTCAAGAGAAGCCGAAGCCGCGCGGCCAGCCTATGCCTACAAGCCGTTTGGCAATGGACAGCGCGCGTGCATCGGACGCCAGTTTGCCATGCAGGAGGCTATTCTGGTGATTGGCATGATCCTTCAGCGCTTCCAGCTTTTGGACCCGAATAATTACAAGCTGAAAGTAAAGGAGACCATGTCCATAAAGCCGGACGGGTTCTTTATGAAAGTACGCATGCGCCCTGAAGTGACACGCAGCACATTAGCCCCGGTTACGGCTAATGACGACGTCGCGCCGCACAAAGAGGAATCGCGGGCACCCAAGCATGGCACGCCCCTTTGCGTTCTCTACGGATCGAATCTCGGCGCGACGGAAGGTTTTGCGCGCGAGATTGCCCATGGCGGTGATGTCAATGGTTTTGCGACCACTCTTGCCCCGCTTGACGATTTCGCCGGACGCCTGCCGACCGAGGGAGCCGTTATAATTGCCTCGGCGTCTTATAATGGCGCGCCGCCGGATAACGCGGCCAAGTTTATCGACTGGCTTGATGGCCTTTCAGGCAAAGCACTGGAGGGCGTCACTTACGCAGTGTTTGGTTGTGGCAATCGCGATTGGGCTGCGACTTACCAATCCATACCGCGCAATATTGATGAAAAAATGAGTGCACTCGGCGCGAAGCGCCTGAAAAACCGCGGTGAAGCCGATGCGCGCGAAGATCAGGACGGTCAGTTCCAGGAATGGTTTGACGACCTCTGGCCCGCAACCGGGGATGCGCTGGGCTTGAGCATCGATTTCAGCGAACCGCAAGAAGTTGAACCACTCTACCGGATCGAAATTGCAGAAAGCGTCACCGCACACCCCGTGGCGATGCAAACCGGCGCGATCCCAATGCGTGTCGTCGAAAATAGAGAATTACAGAACCATGAAGGTGCCAACCCGGCGACACGTTCGACCCGGCATATCGAAGTTGAACTACCCGATGGTGTTTCCTATACGCCGGGGGACCATTTATGCGTGGTGCCGGTAAACCGCCCGGGCGTTGCCGAACGGGTGATCAAGCGCTTCGGTTATAGCAATGACAGCTATATCAAGATCCATGCAACCGGTGGGCGACGCAGCCCCTTCCCGAACGATTCAACATTCTCCGTACGCCGACTGGCTGACCTATATGGCGAAATCCAGTCCACAGCCAGTCGCAAAGACGTCGGCGTCCTTGCGCGCCATACAAGGTGCCCTGACACCAAGGCAAAGCTAGAAGCGCTGGCGGCACCGGCCAGTGACAAAGAGGATGTATATCGCAAGGAAGTGTTCCTCAAGCACAAGTCGATCTTCGATTTACTTGAGGAATATCCCGCATGCGAATTACCCTTTGAGTCGTTTCTCGAAATGGTCCCCTGGCTCACCCCGAGATATTATTCGATTTCCTCTTCGCCAAAAGCCGACAAAGGTCGATGCTCTATCACCGTTGGCGTCGTGGAAGGCCCAGCCCGTTCCGGAAACGGGCGGTATGAAGGTGTTTGCTCAAACTATCTTGCAAATGCACGTGCCGGCGACATAATCCATGCCGTGATCAAAACGCCAGCCGGGGCATTCAGAATGCCGGAGGATACAACAAAACCAATCATAATGGTTGGTCCGGGAACAGGCCTAGCACCTTTCCGTGGCTTTATACGCGAACGCCGCGTGTTAAAAGCTGGCGGTGCAGATTTGGGTCCAGCAATGTTGTTCTTTGGCTGCCGGAACTCTAATCACGATTATATCTATGCAGATGAACTGCAAGATGCAGATCGGGATGGCCTTGTTGATCTTTACACGGCTTTCTCCCGTGCCGACAGTGAACGCGCTTATGTTCAGGATATCATCCGGAATGAACGTGAGCGTGTCTGGTCCCTGTTGAAACAAGGTGCCGTCGTTTATGTTTGTGGCGACGGGTCCGCGATGGAGCCCGATGTCAAGCGCACACTCATGACGATCTTCATGGAGGAGAATGACGCAGATCTGGCGGCGGCCGAAGCATGGATTGAAGACCTGACAAAAGAGGGTCGCTATAATCTGGACGTATGGGCGGGTAGTTAAATACCCTTGCCCATCCCATGGGTGTTCTGATTTGGCGCGAGTGCCTTGCGACGTCTTCTCAATCAATCAGCAACCCGTCATCTCCAAATGGCCTGAGCCTATTTCATCAAAACGGTCAAAGGCTCTACTGATAAATGGTAGAAACTTCGGGCTCGGACCAAAACGCGCGCGCGAACGGCATCTGATCACATAAGAATCAGGTGTTGAGTGACCTTTCTAAACTTGAGAAAACTCAGAGTCGAACGTGTCGCCCGGGGCTGGGGGCATGACGTCATTACAAATCGCCGGTCATATATTTCAAGGTGAGCCCAGCCCTAAGCAGATCGTGCTTTAATGAAATGGTTTCGATAAGAGCGGCTTCAGATTTCAGCTTCGCATCAACTAACTCTGACAAGGTTTGCAAGCCGGCATCAAACTCCTTTTGCAAGGCGTTCAGTTCTTCAGACCGCGCCCTATTGACGGCGCCATATGTTTCAAGCTGCGCCTCTAACAAGAATAGTTTTTGGTAAGTGCTTTCGACCTCAGTCTGGAGGTCTCTTTGTCGGCTTGCGACTTCTGCTTTGGCCTTCCCAGCTCTTGCACGCGCTTGTGCTGTGCGCGCCGTCAAGGCAGATCCTGTCAGTATGGGAACAGTAATATCAATACCCAGACTTTCCCGGAACTCCATATTATTAAATTCAGAGTCGCCCGCCAGCGACGCAATGCCCACTAGTTCTATCGCAGGCAAGCGTTCACGCGCGCGCCGTCTTGCGGTGTGCTCTAAACTTCTTGCCGTATCTTCCAGAGACCGTAATTTCGGGTTTTGTCTTCGGGCATTCATCAAGAGGGATTCGACAGACTGGCTTGAAATCGGCACCACAAGAGTTGACCGAAGCGCGTCGACCATACTTGCGCAGGGTAATGAAACAGATTGCGTCGTGTTTCGAATATTCGTCTCCGCTTTTATCCGTTTAAGGTTTAAATTTAACCGAAACGAATCAGCACTCGCAATCTCTGCATCTAATTTCGCAATTTCGGACCGCGTTGCTTCACCAGCTTTCAACGCGCGCGAAAGCGCATTCCTTTGATCCGCGAAATAGCGTTCACGCTCAGCTGTAACCTGAAGCAAGGCTTGCGCTTCTAACCAGGCAATATAATCAAGCACGGCTTGATAAGCCGCATCAAACTGAGCTTGCTCGACAAGCCCGAAAGATGCATCGGCATCGGACTTTGCCGCACGCCTTGCTAGTCGGGAGTCGCCAAAGTCATAAAGGCGCTGTGAGGCTCTGAACCCAAATTGATTGCTGAACTGACTGTTAACGAGGCCATCATCGCCTCTCGCAGTTCTGACAAAACTTGATAGTTGAGGCCGAAAAAATGATTTGGTTTCATCATATCGCGCTACAGCGGCACCATACTCCGACTGTGCAACATCAACCTCTGGGCTATTCGATTGCGCAAGATGAATGATGTTCGCCAACGCCAAGCATTGAGAACCCTGACTGGCTGAGTCAATCTGTGGGGCAGTTTGCTCTAATACGTCTTGAGCGGACGTTAGAGTAGGCCAGGCGCAGGCAACCGCACAAATGATAAATTTAAAAGCTTTAGAAAGATGTATACGAATGACACCCTCCACACTTTAAGATGTTACGGGTTGGACGCTAAGCGTTCGTCTAACATCCTCATTGGCCAGTGGACTGATCATCGAGGGATGTGTCATTTCCGAGAGCAACAAAACATCATAAAGCTCTTTGACGACACCATCGAAAATCACGGAATGGATTACTTCACCGGCTACCGTATCGATAAAATAAATACCGCATTGAGCCTCTAATTTGTAATTCTCTAAAGATGATTGAAGCTTCAGTCCTCCGAACGTCTTGTTTCTTGGTATGGAGAGACCAACAATGGCAATATCTCCAAAAAACGCCATTCCTCTAAGGTAACCCGGACAAAAGGTAATCGGCTGAAAGTTGCCCGATTTTAGGTCAATCTTACCAAATTCACCCCGTCCCGAATTATGCACCCATAGCGCACCATTATGCCACCGCGGCGAATGAGGCATCGACAGATTTTCACAAACCACTTCATCGGTGTTTACGTCGATTACCACGCCGCCATCGTCTCGTTTGCCGCGCCATGCGTCTAATGAATTTGTCTGCGCAATAGACGTAACATAGGCCGGCGCGCCATCCTTAACTGCAAGCCCGTTGAGGTGACACCGATCCTCAGCAACAAGTTCGGTAATGAATTTGGGCTTCCAATAGGGCTCAAAACTATAATCGGAACTTGGACGCGAAAGGCAATTGAATAACGTATTGACAAACACAGGATCTTTATCGCCCAGCAAAGCAACATCATGGCCATCCAAATTGCCGGTATAGAAAGATTTCCTCGGCGCAAAGATCGCGTCTGACTCATTATCAGGACCAACATCGCTCAGAAGATCGCCAAAACGGATCAGTTGCTCATCCGTCGCCACCCAAAAGCCTGCTGCATCAAGGGCCATTCCCTTGCAGACCCCGACACTTCGGTTGTGGATCCACCTCTCACCATTAGGCTTCGCACCTAGAAAAATAATTTTCCCGGCTTGATAGGTTGATAAAGCAACGGACAGATTATTTTCCAAAAACCAGTCTGTAAGCCCATTCGAAAAATAAATTTCATAGGTCGTTTCTGGCGCATACGAACCGTTGTTTATGGATGTATTAAGCATTTAACTGGCTACTATTCCCTGGCACCACGACGGATAGTCGTGCTAATTGGCTCCAGCACATAGTCCAGAAACGTCCGACTACGCCCAGAAAAAATGAATGCTTCCACAGGCATACCCGGCAAAGCATTAACATCTAACTTTTCTGAACTCTCAAAATCGACCAATATCGTCGCCTCATAATAGCTATAAGACCCATTAGGCGACATTTTTAAATCAGCACTAATCTGTTCAATTGCCCCAGTTAATAAGGGAGACCGCCATGTATTTGTACCGGACAATCTTAGTTCGACACGTTGCTCTACGTTCACTGAATCACGGTCGATCGGCATGACCTCGACTTGTGCGACCAATCCGTCGACGGTCGGAATAATCTCGAGGATGTCTTCACCCGGTATGATCACACCCCCAACAGTTGTATGCGCCAGATTTAGAATCTGCCCAGCTTGGGGCGCTCGAACAATAGTCCGATTGACTGTATCCTGAGCGGAGATCAGTTTCTCTCTAATTGAGCGTTCCATTGCTGTCGCCTCAACGAGTTTATCACTGATATCTTCTTTGAACTGACTTTGGCGTTGAGATATTTGCAGGGCCAATTCCAATGCCTGCGACTCACTTTCATTTTTATCCGTCTTGATACGAATAAGATTGGCTTCAAGGTCAATGAGCTGCCTTTTGAGTGTGTCGACGGCGTTTATCCGAATAAGTCCCTCGCTGAGTAAGGCTTTTTTACGTGTCAATTCTTCGCGCATGAGCGCTTCAGCATTTTTATTCGTTTTAATCTGTGAAGCTAAGTTACGGCTGCGCTCTTCAAGACCTGTTTTACGGGTGTCAAGAACTGAGATATCTGCTTCCAGGGTTGCGTGTTGTTGGGCAAATAATTCAGTCTGCTTCGCCCAAATATCATTGCGTTCGATCTCGTCAATCGCAAGTTCTTTCAGGGGTCTGAAGTTTACCTTCTGCGCGCCTTCATAAAGGCTAGTCAATCTATCAACTGTCGCAATCGCGTTTGACAATTCAAGGGCCACCTGATCGCGTCCCGCGGCAACGGACACATCGGCAAGAATCAATAATTCCTGCCCATCCTCAACCCTCTCACCCTCGGACACCAAAATACTTTGGATGATGCCACCTTCCAGATGTTGAACAGTTTTTCGGTCGCGCTCGATAGACACCTTCCCAAAAACGACCACACCTTCGGCGAGGGGGGCCAGTGAAGCCCATGCCATCATGCCGCCGAGCGCCACGGTGCAGACGATTAGTCCCACCACAATTGTGGTACTTCGAAACATCAGATTCCAGGGATTAATCATGCGGTCTTTTCCTGACGCTCTGAATTTCGCTTCAAACGCATCTGGACCGCAAGATAATCCGGCTGGGAGATCATCTTCACATCATTGTCCATAATTAACATGACTTTGTCGGCCACGCTCAACAAGCGCGGATCGTGCGTCGCGATAATGATGATTTTATCAGCTTCCTTCGCCCTCTGAAGACTTTGGTTGACCCTTGAATAAAGCAGCTCGTCAATGTTTGACGTCGGTTCATCAAACAACAACATCGCTGGCGTTCCAAAATAAGCCCGGGCCAAGGCGACAGCTTGTGATTGTCCTTTTGACAAGCGCAGGCCGCCCAAACCTATTTTTGTATCATAGCCCCCGGGCAGACGAACAATCATGTCGTGCACCCCGATTGCCTCACACAATGCAACAACCTGTCCGGGATCAACTTCATCAAAGCGCGAAATATTTTCAAGAATTGTTCCCGGTAACAGCTCGATATCTTGCGGAACATAACCGATATAGCGCCCCCGATCTTCCGCAGCCCAATGGTGAATATTTCGTCCCCCAAGCCGCGCTGTCCCGCCCAAAGGTGCCTGGGTTCCGGCCAATGTGTTAAGTAATGTTGACTTACCGCTGCCGCTAGAACCGATAATTATGACAATTTCACCCCCCGTCAGCGTGACTGAAAATTTCGGCAGGAGAGGATTATCTGTACCCGGTACGCCAATCTGGAAATTCTTTAAGGTCAGATTAGGCTCAGGTTGCGGCAATGGCGTGTGCTGCATTTTTTCGTTTATTGCTTCAACGTCCAGCGTCTGAAGCAAAGCCCATGCCTCTCTGGCTTTGGTAATATGGCGCCATCCCGCAAGGCTCTGATCAATCGGCCCCAACGCCCGCCCCAATAATATGGACCCGGCAATAATCGCCCCAGCAGTTAATTCCTGCTGCAAAACAAGCCATCCTCCAATACCAAGCGCACCAATCTGTAGCATCATCCGGAACCCACGAGCATGTGAGCCGAATATTTGCGGTATGCTACCCAGGCGGTTCATAAGCGAATCTGCCCTCGTCTTTTGCCCTTGCCACCGGGCGGTCAGGCGCGCATCCATCCCCATGCTGACAACAGCATTTTTGTTACGCGACAATTCGTCGGCAAACATTTCAGCATAACGCTCTGCCTTTTTGGTATCTTGCACTGATGTGCGGCTACCCCGTTCCGCCAAATACGTGACCAGAATTAAGATGACCGCGCCGATGAGTCCAAGGCTGCCAATGATCGGGTGAATCATAAACATCGCGAGGAAAAACAGCGGCGTGTACGGCAGGTCAAAAAACGGTAAGGCGAGGCCGTTTTGATAATAGGATTGAACCATAGAAAGATCGCTTAACCGAGGCTGGTTGGGTACGCCTCGATTAGATCTTTCGAGCTCAGAACGGACGATTGCCGGACCATAATAGCGGGCGATGAAATCCGAGGCGAGGATCATCGCCTGCCGACGACCACTTTCCGCGAACCCATAAACCAGCAATAGCCCGATCGCGGCGACGCTAACCCAAATGAGAGTCTCAATTGAGCCGGAGGTCAAAACGCGGTCATAGACCTGCAACATATACAATGGCGACACCAGCAGAAGTATATTCACTGCCAGCGAAAAGGCCGCCGTTACAACGAAAAATGGCCGAAGCAGTCGGCCTTTTCCTGATGTACTCGCTTCTAACATTCCTGGAGACTTGTTACCGTAACGGCTCTATGCGTCCTGCGTGTCCGTTGCCATAGAGCTGTGCAAATTCTGCGCCGCGAGCTCAAACTCCCATAACATACCTTCTAAAGGTAAATCGGGCGTAATGGTGTCAGACATTTCCATGGGCTCATGCCACAGCGCGTCAATTTCTTCACTGTAAGCTGACAAGTCAGTTACCTGAGACGAGCCACTCAAATCGATGAAATCATCGTTTTGGACAATCAGTTGGCTCTCACCGTCCAATACCGACAAGACCTCGTCCATTAAGAAACTGTCGGCAGTAATTACCTCAGGCGAGGTGTCTCCGCCTGCATCGCCTTGCACGCCAAAACCCTGGGCATTAACAAAGGAAGACGAACCAGAAGAGGAAGATGCAGTGATGCCCTCAACGCTGACCCCGGTCTGTACGCGCACAACCGCATTACCGTTCTGGAAGACATTATAGGTAATCGCATCTTCTGTAATTTGACCATTGGCCGTAAAGCCACCCGCCGTCAGGTCCACCGTGTCGCCCGCATCGCCCGTCACATGCAGGATCGCCTCACCGTTCTCGCGCTCTTCAGTAAGGCTGAACACGGAAAGCTGATCCAGAACAAGCGTGTTATCGCCCGTCCCGGTGAGATCGATGAACTCTACTGAACGAACGTCCCTGAAGGCTGTGGTGGTGGTGTCCAGCGTCTGCCCGGACCCGGAGAGCGCCAGCGTATCGGTGCCAAGGCCACCATCTATATCGGCAAAATCCGTGCTGGAGACAGAGACAGTGTCATCCCCGGCCCCG
>SHAI01000003.1 GCA_004213235.1 Parvularculaceae bacterium | reverse complement strand
TGCGGGCGTGCATCATCTGCCCACGGTGTTGAGACGCAGACGGCATCGGCTGAATGGACTTGATGAAGCGTTAGCAAACCATTGGGGGCAATGCCGATGGCACCCGCACATCGTTGCCGGTTCTGTGCGATATGCTCGGCGACATCGGCCGAGCCTGGTCCGGTGTTTAGTGTTTCAAACGGTGCTGCGGAAACACCGCCATGGCGGGAGAAGAAACCGTGGCGCGCACCGGCATCGCTCAGCCGCGGTGAGGTGAGGAATGGTGGTGTGATCATCTGGGGTCAAACGCTGCGGGCGTCGCCAGGCCAGGCGAGGAAATACACAGAGCTTTGAAAATTTCTCCCATTTGGCTCGGCGCACAAATGCGGAAGGCGGCGGACTGGATATCCTGAACGACATGTTCAGGCTTGCCGGCACTTAACTTGGCGACACGCGTTTCCAGGCCCAGTCGTCGAAGAAAATCGCCCTGCGTTAACGGGCCATGGGCGGCTGCACCGCAATCAAAGACGCTATCGGTAAGTTGGGAAAAATTTACATGGGCGGTGATATCTGCCGTTCCTGGCGCACGCAATACAGGCCATGCAGCGTGGTTTTTTACCGCCTGCAGCGTATCGCCGGCGCCTGCGCGGATATGGCCGTAATCCACGATCAGGGCGCGTCCTTTCTGGTTTGTCACACGGCTGGCAATTGCTTCTGTCAGGTCATTTGCTGGCTGGCAAAGTTCAAAAATATCACCTTTTCGATAATCGTCCGCGGGCGGCAGTTTCGGGGCATTCAATGGCGGGGCAAAGGCGGTGCTGAAGGCGAGGGCGTCACCGGTCTCGTTTACGTTCACCATGCGCTCGCGCCAGCCATCTTCGGTCATGATAAACTGACGCACGGGCAAACAGTCGAGCATCTCATTTGCGACGAGGAGTAACGGCCCCTCCGGTACATCCTCCAGACGGTCTTTCCAGGCAATTTCTGCATCAAGTTGGCGCAGTCGTTTTTGTTGTTCGTGGCGAAGACGCCCTGAGGTTTCGACCAGCCAAATACGCGCAGCCTTTTTAAATTCAGGCCGAATTGCTGATGTGCGGATAATGTCATCCATCAGGACGCCGCGCCCCGGGCCGAGCTCGACAAGATGGAAAAAATCGGGCTCGCCCATGTCAATCCACGACTGTACCAGCCAGAGGCCGATAAGTTCGCCGAATATCTGACTGATTTCAGGGGAGGTCGTGAAGTCGCCCAGGGTGCCAAATGGTGACTGCGACGTGTAGTAACCATATTGCGGATGGAAAAGGGCATCGGACATGTAATCCGCCACCGTCATGGGGCCATTTGCCTTGATAAGCGTGATCAAACGCTCTTCCAATGGCGAGGGGAGTTCATCCGCCCCTGCCTCTGGTGCAGGCGGTGGCACCCGTCTCAGCATTGAAGCATCGGGCGGTAATGAGGCGTCCGGCGGTAGTTTTGTCACGTGGCTCGCCCATTGCGGCGGGTGCGCCAGATGAGCCAGCCGCCAAGGGCCAGCATTGGCGCGCTGAGCATCATTCCCATGGTCAATCCAAAGGGGAAAACTGCCAGATGCGCGTCTGGTTCGCGGAAATTTTCAACGAAAGAGCGTGCCAGAGAATAACCGATCAGGAAAACGCCAATTGTGGCCCCCGGTGTGCGCAATGTTTTGAAATAATGGGTCGCGATACGGACCACGGCGAACAGTGCCAGCCCTTCCAGGGCGGCCTCATAGAGCTGGCTGGGATGGCGCGCGAGCCCCAGTGGATCTGTCGGGAACACCATTGACCACGGCCCGTCCCATGGCCGTCCATACAGCTCAGCATTGATGAAATTTGCCATGCGTCCGAGGAAGAGGCCAATTGGTGCTGCCATTGCGAACAGGTCGCCCACACGCAAGGGGTCTAATTGATGACGTCGGCAGAATAAAAATCCGGCAATGATGACGCCGATAAGGCCGCCATGAAATGACATGCCACCCTGCCAGACCATCAAAGCCGGCGGGATCGGTAACCAGCCGATGATTGTCTTGATCAGGCCCGCAGGCATATTTGCGCCAAGGGCTTGCCAGGGCGCAAAGATCAAATTGGCTTCATAGAATACGACATAGCCGATCCTGCCGCCGACCATGACGCCGATGGCAACCCAGAAAACAATGTCATCGAGCTGAACCCTTGTGAGCGGGGGTTTGACTGTTTCGGTCCACAAACGCTCATTTTTCAATGAACGGATGATGTACCACCAGCCAAGGCCAATTCCGATAATGTAGCTCAATGCGTACCAACGGATCGGTAGCGGGCCGAGTTGAACCGCGATCGGGTCAATTTGCGGGTAGGGGATGCTCATGGTCAGCTCAATTTGCTCATACTGGAGTAGACATAAAAGCCCACATAGCGCGCTTCAGGCCGCGTGTCGCCCTGCAATCGGGGCCGGGCTGATGGGTGCGGGTTGGCTGAGAGCCGGATGTGGGCTAAGTGCGGGCTAAGGGCGGACTAAGAGTCGACGGGTGTTGCGGCAATTTTTCGTGCCCATAGGGCTGACGTTCCTGCAGGCGATGGGCTAGTGTGACGGCGAAGTTTTTGCAGCGCACGCCAAGGGGGCACCATGCAGACGAATAATCCCATTCTGGACCATGTCGCGAAAGCAATGGCGGACGCCGCAGGCGCGGCAGATGGGGTCCGGCGGGAAGCCGAAACGGTTATGCGCAGCCAGTTGCAGCGATTACTGGCCGATATGGAATTGGTCACTCGCGAAGAGTTTGAGATTGTGCGTGATCTTGCCGAAGCAACCCGGCTTGAGAATGACGCATTAAAGGCGCGTCTGGACAAGTTGGAGGCGGACCAAAGCGCAGGGTAGCCGGATCACAGGGTAGCCGGATCGCAGGGTAACCGAATCGCGGGGATGGCGAAAATTCCCCAGGGAAAACAATCCGGATTGAATCTGCCTGTCAGCCATTGCGGTGCCCGTGCGACTCGCTGTGCTGTGTGAAATGCAGCAAGCGATAAGGATGCGCATGTCGATCCAGATTCTCGAAAAACCGACCATTGCCCATGATCCCCTTGAAGCTCTGGAGGCTGTCGCGGGGCTGATGGAAATCGAGGTGGAGCGTGTTGACGACGCTGAACTGCATCTCGCTGTGCCTGGCGCGTGGCGCGATGCCGGGGTGTGGTTCACATGGCGACCAGAGGTGTCGACCCTGCAACTTGGGGCGCCGCTTGACATAAAGGCCCCGTCTAACCGGGTGGGGGATGCAGCGAAATTAGTGACCCTGGTGAATGAACGCTTATGGGTTGGGCACTTTGATTTGTGGTCGGAAGACCTGGCGATCGTTTACAGAAATGGCATTATTTTATCTGATGATGCCGCGTTGGATCCCCAGCAGGCACAAAACCTCATCAGTGCGACCGCTGAAGCGGTCGACAGATTTTATCCAGCCTTCAATTATCTGGTCTGGGGCGGCAAGTCGCCGGAAGACGCGTTGAAAGCTTCCCTGTTCGATACCGTCGGATCCGCGTAAGATAAACGCTCCCGAGGAAGGAGCATTTGTCATGAGCATATCATTCGCCCTGGTCGGAGCTGGTGCCATGGGTGGCGCGATGTTGCGCCGCTGGCTTTCCAGTAGCACCATTCGTCACGACATGTCGGCGGTGCTCGAGCCGCAATTAGATGACGATCTTGCCGCTGCCTGCCAGGCCCACGGTGTGGCAGTGAACCCGGCCCTTGATACGGTCAGGCCGGATCTTCTGGTACTTGCCGTCAAGCCTCAAATCGCGGCGGAAGTACTGCCGCAGCTAGGCACCATTGCGCACGATTGCGCAACGATTTCAGTCATGGCGGGCGTGTCGGTGGAATCTCTGTCGCGTCATCTGGGCGGGGCGCAGCGGCTTGTACGGGCGATGCCGAATTTGCCCGCGCAGTTTGGTGAGGGGGTAACGGGGGTTTTCGCATCATCTGCGGCGAGCGCTACTGACCGCGCCAGTGTTGATTTGCTGCTCGGTGAGATTGGGGATGTCGTTTGGGTTGATGAGGAAAGTCATGTGGATGCGGTTACGGCAATATCCGGGTCCGGCCCGGCATATTTTTTCCTTCTTGCTGAAGCGATGACGGAGGCTGGACGTGCGCTCGGCCTGTCGCAGGACGCAGCAACCCAGCTGGCGCGCCACACCCTTTCCGGGGCCGGTGCTGTCGTTCGGGAGGATGAGCGACATGTGTGTACCCTGCGCGAGGCGGTGACCTCCCCAGGCGGAACCACGGCGGCGGCACTAGGCGTTTATGACGGAGAGGGAAGGCCCCTTAGAACGCTGACACACGCCGCGACGCAGGCGGCGTTTTTGCGCGCGCGGGAACTTTCTTCCTGAACGCCTATTTCCGAACGACTATATCCGAACGTTTGTTTCCAAACGTCTGTTTCCTGAATACTTTATTGCACATCGGGTGGGGCAGTTATTTCATGGATCAGAGCACTAGATTTTGCCGGGGAGAGGGCGCGCTCCGTCCGCTGTTCCCTCACCACCATAGGGCAAGGGCAGGCACGTAATGAATCAAGTGCAATTCCCGTCCATTGTTTCAATCCAGTTCCGGATCAATGCAACACCTTCCGCATGAGAGAGCGAACGGCCAAGCTCTGGCATCATCTCAGAAGGCTTGGTACTTTCCATACGGAAGACAAAAATTGATTTATCCGGGTGGCCGGGAACAATGTCATATGGCCGCCCGCCGGCACCATCACCAGCGGCGATAGCGACCTTGCATAATCCAAGGGCGGGCCCCAGGGCATCTGGTTCCAGGTTCAGGCCCGAAGTATCCGCCGGGCCTTTCGGGTTATGGCAATGGCTGCAATTCGCGTCGAGATAGGCACGCGCGCGGGCATCCAGGTCTCTGGCGCTGCTGACATCCTTATGGTTTTCAACCCAGACAGCGTTGGACGGCGCGCTCTGGGCCTGGTCATCGGTGACCCTGAGAAGCCCGGCAAAGCGCCAATAGTCGAGTTGGTTGAACCCGTCATGATAGGTCGATGCCTTGTTGAGGTGGCGGGCTTTAGGCCCGATGGGTGACAATTCGCGGGACGTGTTGTTTGGCGCGTGGCAGCCGGCGCATTGATTCTGGTTCGGTGTCACATAGGCGAACGCTTCGCGCCGGCCATCGTGGTGCTGAATATTCAGGGGAATGACTGCGCCGGTCCGCTTCAAATAGGCATCGGATTGATCTTCGTCCCAGACATAGGGAATGGCGACCCAGCCTGTCGCGCGGTGGGCGAGAATGCGCGTTTCGACAAGGCGCGTCCCGGTCAGGGGAAGGGATGCGTCTACCAGTTTACCCGGGGCACCATAGCTGACAGTGCCATCGCCGGATTCGTTATAATAGAATGTCTTTGTAATGACTGTACCGACAGGAAAATCAAAAACGTCGTTCTGGCGGTAATCCGCCAGCTGACCTTCCGGCAGAGTGACAGTGCGCAGTTTCATCGCATAGTCAGAGAACAAAGGCGTGGCAAGATCGTATGGGTGGACGTCATAGCCAAGCTTTAACAACCCGTCCGCTGCGATAAGGTTACCCCAGTCACTGAGTTTTTCCGGATACCCTTCGCTGTGGAAAGTCGGCGTTGGTGGTGCATTGGTTTCGCCAGCACACCCGATCAGAAAAGCAAAAAGACTGATGACTAAATTTCGAACACCCATCATATCTGTTTCGCCCTTATCCTTCCGCAAGTGGGCCGGTGAGCGTAACGGCGGGGAGGTTTTCAAGGGTACAATTATGATCCGCCGTTGCTATTTCCGGATTTTTGAACCCGTTTGGACCATCGACATTAATCAGCTCTGCGGCACCATTTTGCAAGCAGATCCGCATTGCGTCAGGCAGGGCACCGCCAACCAGTTTTGCTGGATCAACAAAGCCGTCCCACAAGACATCGGGCAGCGCGCCTAACGGGCCGAATTTTAGTGTCTTCAGAGCTTTTAATTCCATCCTGTCCGGGCTTTTTCCGCCGCCGGCCATGTCATTATCATAAATATAGATGGATTCAGGGTAAGGATCAAATACGTCTGTCATGCCATCCTGGCTGATGCCGGATTCAAATACACTGGCGATGATAATGTTCGCCGTATTGTTGTTTTTGATCTCGTTTTGAAAAATCTCCACCTGATCATTGGAGTTGATGACCACGCCGGACCCTGCCGGAACGCTCGCAACCGGTGTCCCGGCGACGCCGAAATTCCTGGTGTTATTATTGTTGATTTTGTTGTTATAGATCCTTGTACGCGCGCCTTCCTGTGGCAGGTTGGGCATGTTGAAGACCAAAATGCCGCCGGTATTGTTGATTGCGATATTATCATAAACATCGGCATCAAGAGTGTTTTCAATCTCGATGCCGGCGACATTATACTCTGCCCGGTTGTTGCGCACGACAACATTTTTCGATTGACCAACATAGATGCCGGCGTCTGATGCGCCAATCGCCACATTACCTTCAAGCAGAACATTTTCTGTCTGAACCGGGTAAATGCCATAGGCCCCGTTTTCGGTCTTTGGCGCACCGGTCCATTCAGTACGTACCCGTCGAATAATGATATTCTTGCCTTCGTTTACTTTCAGCGCATCCCCCTTTGTGTCCTCGATCGCAAGGTCCTCTATGGTGAAATTCGATGCGGTGACGAGCAGGCCCTCCGCACCGGCGATTTGTCCCTTGAAGGACAATACCGACTTGTCCATGCCCGCGCCGCGCAGGGTAACGCCATCGACGGTGAGGCTGAGGGACCGGTTAAATGAAAAATTGCCCGCAGGGATGTTGATCACGTCACCGGGCTTTGCATCGAGCAGGGCGGTCATCAGGGTTTCCTGATAATCGTTACCACTGTTCGTTGACGTCGCCTTTTCAGCGACCTTTTGTGAATTGTCTCGCGCGCTTTGGTCCGGGCCGCCACAAGCGGTGAGAAAAGCCGCAAGGCAAATTGTTGCCGCGAGATGCATGCCGCTTGTTGAAGGTCTCAAAATGGCGTTGCGGGTCATAATTCTCATCCTTCGTTACCGGTTTGTCCCGTGGCCGGTTTGCTTTGTCACCGGTTTGCTTTGAACCCGGTTTGCTTTGAACCCGGTTTGGTAGAAGCATGGCTGGCGCGCGTCGGGGTGCCGCCCGTGCGTGCGCTGCCAGTCAGGCTTGCGAGAGAGACGCGATATAGCGTTGATAGTGCTCTATTTACTGTCGGCTGAGAAGACGTTTACGCAGCAAAATCGGGAGAACGGGAATGGTTGAGAGAAGTATCACTCGCCGTACGGTGTTGCGCCATGCTGGTGCCAGCGGGGCGGTTGCCAGTATGGCCGCCGCATGCAGCGGTCGCCCCCATGACAAATCGAACGCTTGGGTCGATGGCGTTGAGCTTGCCGGATTAATACGAAGCGGCGTGGTCTCTGCGGCAGATGCGACCAATGCTGCGATTGTCCGGGCTGAAGCGATTAATCCCCAAATCAACGCCATTGTTACGCCAACATTTGATTTTGCCCGCGCGGCTGCGGCTGGCGCGTTATCAGGGCCGTTCGCCGGTGTCCCGACCTTTGTAAAAGACCTGGAGGACGTGATTGGCCAGCCGACGCGGTATGGTTCACGCGCCTTTGGCGGGTATACCGCGACGAAGCAAACCCCTTATGTGGATGCTATTTTCGCAAGCGGACTTGTGAGCATTGGCAAAAGTTCCACCCCGGAATTTGGTGCCACGGCGACGACGGAGCCGTTATTGCATGGCCCAACGCGGAACCCGTGGAACCTCAACCATTCGACGGGCGGCTCATCCGGCGGGGCGGCGGCACTGGTTGCATCAGGCGTTGTGCCCCTGGCCCATGCCTCTGACGGTGGCGGGTCGATCCGGATCCCGGCGTCATGTTGTGGACTTGTTGGCCTGAAGGTTTCCCGCGGGCGGACGCCAGTGGCAGATTTTGGCGATCCACCACCATTAGCGCTTTCTGTTCATGGCGCGGTGACGCGCACGGTACGCGACACAGCCGCTTATTTCGCGGCGATGGAGCGCACTGATGCCGACGCACCCTTAAAACCAGTCGGTCTGGTCACCGGCCCATCGCAGGCCCGTCAGCGTATTGCTTTTCATACCGATGCACCGTTCGGCGCTGACGTTCACCCAGAAGTTGTGGACGCAACGCGGCGCGCCGCCCGGATCTGCGAGGCATTGGGGCACGAGGTGATGGAAATTCGCTCACCATTTAATGCGTCTTTTACAGAGGACTTTCTGCTCTATTGGGCCGCTGGTGTCACCGGCCGGGTCGGGGCGTGGGAGAAGGCCAATGGTCGGCGTGCGGGTTATAATGATTTTGAGCCTTTGACGTTTAATCTCATCCAGCACTATGAAGCCAACAAAGGGTCGTTTGAGCGCGCGGTGGCGCGATTGATCGGCTTTGCTGCGGTCTATGAGCGCGCATTTGAGAATGTGGATATATTATTATCACCCGTCCTCTCTACGCCCCCGCCGCCAATTGGCCATTTACGGACAGACCTTGCGTGGAACGTGATGGAGGAGCGTGTGGGGGACTATGTCCAATTCACGCAAATCGAGAATGTATCCGGTGCGCCGGCGATTTCCTTGCCGCTATCCCTGTCATCTGACGGGCTGCCGATTGGGTCCATGTTTGCAGCGAAGATTGGCGAAGAACGCACGCTCATGGAGCTGGCGTTTGAATTGGAGCAGGCGGCCCCCTGGATTAATCGCACGCCGCCGGTCTGGGCGTTTTAACGGCGCGGAAATTACGGCAATGAATAGCGCGCAAGAAAGTTGCAAAAAACTTATCGAACACCGGGAAGGCTGATGGCCGTTGGCTTTCGGTCGGTTTCTGGCGCATTGTTTCGAATGCCCCCATATGTGCCACTAGTATGTTGGAAGTTGTTCCTTTGGAGTGAACGGTTATGGGTGACGCAGTTGAAACATGTCCGCAAGCGCTCTCCGTGCCGTTGGCGTTCCCTGCGCCTTTGGCCGATTATGCATCTTTTGCGCAGAAGACGCGCGGGCGGCTTTATGCGGAAGGTGAAAGCGCGACCCGCACGCCGTTTCAGCGCGACCGTGATCGGGTCATTCACGCGGTTGCGTTTCGGCGTCTGAAGCACAAAACCCAGGTTTTCGTATTTCACGAAGGCGACTATTATCGCACGCGTTTGACCCATTCTCTGGAGGCCGCGCAGATCTCGCGTTCACTCGCGCGGACTTTTAAGCTGGATGAAGACCTCGCCGAGTGTATCGCCCTTGCCCATGATTTGGGTCATCCGCCTTTCGGGCATACGGGCGAGGATGTCCTTCAGGAATGCATGGCACCTTATGGTGGCTTTGACCATAATGCCCACACGATACGATTGCTGACAAAGCTTGAACGCCGCCATGCTGCTTTTCAGGGACTCAATCTCACCTGGGAGACCCTGGAAGGTGTGGTGAAACATTCAGAAGATCTGATTGGTGCCGCCCCCTCGACCTATCCCACCGCGATCCAGGAATATGTCCGTGATCATGATCTGGGCCTGAGCGAGCGCGCATCGCTGGAAAGTCAGGTCGCGGCAATTTCCGATGACATCGCCTACAATAATCATGACGTTGATGATGGTCTGCGCGCAGGAATTTTCTCGATTAATGAGGCCCGGGATTTACCCCTGATAGGTGAGGCGTTGCATTCGGTTGAGCGAGAATGGCCAGATGCGCCGGAAAGCATTCTGATTGCCGAAGCGGTATCGGTACTGATCGGGCGCATGGTTGACGATGTGGTCACCGAAACCCGTTCACGGATTGCCGCGGTGGCACCAAAATCCGTGGCGGATGTGCGGGCAAGCCCTTATAACCTCGTTGCGTTCTCCGAACGCCTGGACACCGATCTGTCAGTGCTGCGCCGATTCCTGCAGGAGAACATGTATCGTCATTATAAAGTCAATCGGGCACGCAGTCAGGCAAAGCGAATTATACGCTCTCTTTTCAATCAGTTCCATGAAGAACCTGAGACAATGCCTTCGCATTGGCGTCGCGAGATTGATCGCGACCTTGGTGTTGGTGATGGGGCAGAAACAGGCGATATGCAGGCGCATCGGCGCGCGCGGGTCGTGTGTGATTACATCGCCGGGATGACAGACCGCTATGCGTTCCTGGAGCACGAGCGGCTGTTCTCCGGCGGTCCTGTTTTGTAAACACTGGGTACGATTATTATATTATTGTATGAAGCTGTGGAATAAGTGCGGGTTTTATCGTTCGAGGTTTGTTGCCTTCCATCGGCGAGTCGCGCATGAATCCGGATGAGAGATTATTTTTGCGTGCAATTGACCAAGCCTGAGCAATGCTGTCGGCGGTTGGCGCATGTCAGATTGCCGGGCGCATTGCGCGGTGCCAGTAACAAATGGGCTTGTTAACAAACGGGCTCGGCAATAATTGGCGATGGGTAGCGCGCGGCGTAGAGCTTTGATGACTTATGGTGCCGGGTAAAGCGCCGGCGCGGGCAAATGGGCGGCAGGAGATCCGTGATATGAGTTCCTCGACCATCGACGAAGATTACGATTACGAAGACGACTTCGACGATTTTGATGAAGACGATGATGAGCCCGGTTTTTCCGGTCTCGTCGTTTTGCTCATGGGCGGGCTCATGCTCGGTGTCATGGTTGCGGTCGTGTTTATCGCATATAGCCATGGTGTAAAAATGGGTGAGGCGCGCAATGACCCGCCTTACGTGTCTGCAGACCCCAATCCGGTAAAAGTTGAAGCTGCAGAGTTTACTCCGAGCTATGCTGACCGCGAGGTCTATGATCGTCCCTCCGGCGGCGTACCGGAAACGGCGGTAGTGATTGCGGAGGCGCCTGAAGAGCCGGTTTCACGTGATGGCGAGGCAACGCCGGACGCGAACCCGCTTCTTGATGTTGCTACCCGCGCGGCAGACAATGCAGGGGACGACGTAGACGACCGCATTGGCGCTCTGGCGGCACGTGCCACGCAAGATGATGAACCCAGTGTTGAAGACGTGAGCGAAACAGCACGCGGTGCAGCAAGGCCTGTTCAAGTGGCGGCCAGACAAACGTCGCAGCCTGCGCGCGAGCCAATGGCTACCCAGCGGCCCGCAGCTGCAGGCCGGGCGGCGGGCGCTGGCGCACTATCTGGTTCCCATGTGGTTCAGATCGCGGCATTGCAGTCGCGCGCGGAAGCCGAGGCGGCGTGGCGGAGAATCTCCAGGAAGCTGGGTGACTATGCGAGCGGAAAGTCGCCGGATGTTTTGGCACCAACCAGCGCGAGCGATATTTATTATCGTCTCCGGGTCGGCCCCTTTGCGACGCGTGACGCCGCTAATGCCTATTGTGCGGGGCTGAAAGAGCGCGATCAAGGCTGTATGGTTCGGGCGAACTAGCGGCCACGTTTCGGCCGAAAGGACACTATGCCCACAGCGGTGATTTATGATTGTGAGGGCGCGCGCCTGTCGGCTGATGAGCGTGCCTTTTTTCGCGATGCTGACCCCTTGGGGTTCATATTATTTGCAGACCATTGTTCGACGCCGGACGATGTGCGCGCTCATGTGGATGAACTGCGCGAAGCTGTTGGCCGTGATGATGTTCTTTTCTTGATCGATCAGGAAGGGGGGCGGGTGGTCCGGATGAAGCCACCGGCATTTCCTGCCCATCCACCGGCGGCACGCTTTGGAGAATTGTATCGGCTCGATCCGGCAAAAGCGCGCGAGGCCGCGCGGCTCAACGGGTTTTTGCTGGGGCGGATGACGGCAAGCCTTGGTGTGAACGTCAATTGCGTCCCCATGCTGGACATCCCGCAAATCGATACAGACCCGGTTGTCATCGGAGATCGCGCGATCGCGGCGCACCCTGATATTGTTGCTGACCTGGCCGGCGCAATGGCTGCGGGATTGATTGACGGGGGCGCGTTACCCGTCATCAAACATCTGCCGGGTCATGGTCGTGCGCTGGTAGATAGTCACAAGGATTTGCCACGGATTGGCGCGTCAATTGGCGATCTGCGGGCGACGGATTTTGCCCCGTTCAAGGCGCTGAATGGTGCTTTAATGGGCATGACCGGGCATATTGTTTTTGACGCCATTGACGCGGATCTGTGTGCGACCATGTCCGAGACGGTCATTACAGAGATTATTCGCGGTGATATTGGATTTGACGGGCTTTTGTTTAGCGACGATTTACGCATGGGCGCGTTAGACGGCGATATCGGTGCGCGGGTGCATGACAGTCTCGCGGCTGGATGTGATATTGCCCTTTGCTGTAATTTCACGATGGAGGAGAAGCGCGCTGCGGCATGTGCCGCGCCGGTGCTTTCCGGCGACGCGCTACGCCGCGTTGACGCTGTGTTTGATGCCTT
Source organism: Parvularculaceae bacterium (assembly GCA_004213235.1). Classification (GTDB taxonomy): domain Bacteria; phylum Pseudomonadota; class Alphaproteobacteria; order Caulobacterales; family Parvularculaceae; genus MED-G105. Next base: position 12,382 of record SHAI01000003.1, on the reverse strand, counting down.
GCCAATACCGCCAGCCCATGATCCGGCGGCATTAAGTGCGGATTATGATAGGTTGAACGCGCTGTTAAGGCCGGTGCTACTCGTCTAGCATCCGGGGTGGTGCCTGGGCGCCGCCTGAATGCAGGTAAAACGGGATGCAGCCAAAACGGGATGCAGCTAAGAAATAAGGGTTTTTGCCCGTTTTGCGTGGGATTGGCGGAGCATTTTTGCATCCACCGGGCATAGAATCGCCGTTAGTGTGGCGTGATGGAAGAGTTGATTACAAACATGCCGACTGAGCCAGATGGTGATGAGCCTTTCGACGCCCCGGTAAGAACGAAACCGGCGGACGAAGTCGATCTGGATGCGTTGATTGTCAACATTGACGGGTATGCCGGGCCGCTGGACGTCTTGCTGGATCTGGCGCGGACGCAAAAAGTTGATCTTCGCAAAATCTCGATTCTGTCCCTCGTGGAGCAGTATTTGGCGTTTGTCGAAGAAGCCAAGGCACGCCGGCTTGAGCTTGCTGCGGACTATCTCGTCATGGCGTCTTGGCTTACATATCTGAAGACAAAGCTGCTCTTGCCCGCACCAACCGTTGAAGGTGAAGAACCGACGGCCGACGAAATGGCCGCGCGATTGGCGTTTCAACTGCAGCGTCTGGAGGCCATGCGCGCGGCATCGGAAAAGCTTTTCAAGTTGCCACAATTGGGTGAGGCGTTTCATGCCCGCGGTGCCCCGGCAGGTTTTGATGTGCGCCGGCGCAAGGAATGGCGGGCGGATCTTTATGATTTGCTCAAAGCCTATACCCGCCAGCGCATTGATAATGCTCAGCGCACCTATAAGCCACGGGCACCAATTGTGTTCTCCATCGAAGCGGCACGGGAACGATTGGCCCGCATATTGGGGGATATCCCCGATTGGGTTGAGCTTGGCGCGTTGACGCCGGTTGGTGCGGTGGCGGCACCGCGGGCCAGCGTTACGGCAAGCGCGTTCAATGCCGCGTTAGAATTTGCCAAGGATGGCCGGATGGAGCTGCGCCAACTCGGTCATTACGAACCGATTTATGTGCGCCAGGCAAAACGCAGTGACGAGAGCGGCGCAAATAAAGGCGCGGAAAGTAAAGCTGGCGACAGCCCTGACGCCGTTTCAATCAATGGCGCTGCTAGGTCGCCGAAACCGGATAATGGACAGAGTTGATGACAGAAGATCTCGACGCCTTGGACCACATTGTTGACACTGATTCACAGGCTGCGACCGATGAAGCGCCGACCGATGAAGCGGACATCGACGGTATGCACAGGCCTGACGGTGTGCGCAGGCCTGATGGGGTAAGCCGATTGTCGGGGCTTTCCGTCCATGAAGCGCAAGAAGCGATCGCCACGCAGCTCCTCGCCGCAAGTGCTGACGGTCGGGGGGATGATGAAAGCGACGCGACATCGCCAGCGTTAGACCAGGATGATGATGATCGCGAAGAGGCAATCGACACTGCTAGCGAGGCTGATGGTGATGCCGCTGTCGATCTTGTCTGGACGGCAGCAGAGGCTGCAGAGCATTTGAAAATGGTTGAGGCGATTCTGTTTGCCTCGGGCGAGGCTCTGAGCCTTGCAGATATTGCCAAGCGCCTGCCGGATGGGGCTGACGTCAAAGCGCTGATGGAAACCCTGACCGCGCAATATGACAATCGCGGTGTTCACCTGTCCAAAGCGGGCGGGCGATATCGCTTTGTGACAGACCCTTCGGTGGCGCATGTTCTCACCGAGGAACGGACACAAACGCGCAAACTGTCCCGCGCGGCAATGGAAACCCTGGCAATCATCGCCTATCACCAGCCGTGTACGCGCGCGGATATCGAGGATGTACGCGGCGTTGCGGTGTCAAAAGGTTCCATCGACCAATTGCTGGAAATCGGCTGGGTCCGCCTGGCGGGTCGCCGCAAGGATGCGCCCGGCCGGCCAGTGCTTTACGGGACCACGCGGGGTTTTCTGGAACATTTTGACCTTTCGGGCATTGGCGATTTGCCAGGCATGGCGGATTTGAAAGCCGCAGGCCTGCTTGATGCGAACCTGCCGCCAGGCTTTTCCATTCCCACGCCGCGGGCGAATGATGGAGAGGAAGATCACGCCGATGAGCCTGATGACGGGGATCCAAAGGAATTCGTTCAGGATTTTCATGAAGACATGCCCGATGACGCGCCCAGTGACGCGCCCAGTGACGCGCCCAATGATGAGCTCGGTGATCCACCAAGTGACGTAACTGATGCCGACAGCGCGCAAGGGCATATTGATGGTGTCGGTTTTGAGGACGATGAGCAGAACGTGTAAACCGACTTTAACCCCGTCGGCTTATGCTTTAGCGGGCATGCGATTGTCGTTATTGCATTTAGTGCTTATGTAGAGGGACGAAAGCGCCAGTTCAGGGGCGAAAAACCCCAACAGCGTGGGCGCGTGCGCACTTGGTGGGACTGGGTGGCATGGCGTGATATTGCGCACGAAGGGGCAATCAAAGCGCGAGGCACTAATATAGCGTGCCATTAACAAGGTGCCAGAAACTAGCAAGGTACTAGACACTAACGAAGCGCTAGACACTAACAAAGCGCGAGACTTTAAACGGAGAATTCCCCATGGGCGCAATTGGACCCTGGCAGATCATCATCATCCTTGTCCTGGTCGCGTTGCTGTTCGGCGGTGGCGGCAAGATTTCTGCCATGATGGGCGATTTTGCAAAGGGCATCAAAGCGTTCCGCAAGGGGCTGGCGGACGATGAGAAGTCCCTTACTGAGCGCGCGGATAGCGCAAAGGATGTGACCCCGCCGACCGATGAAGAAAAGTCGGGCGTATAAAAATCTGAATGGTGTCGCGCCGCTATTCCGTGGGCGGAAGAAATGTCGTTATTGCCGCAATTTGGTTTTCTGGAGTTACTCCTCGTCGCTGCCCTGGCCCTTGTGGTTGTAGGGCCGAGGGATCTGCCTAAGCTCATGCGCGCTGCCGGGCGCAGCTTTGCGCAAATGCGCCGTATGGCATCGGAGTTTACCGCAGCATTTGACCAGATGGCCCGGGAAGCGGAGCTGGATGAAATGCGCAAGGAGATTGAAACTCTGAAAGCGAACAATCCGGTCAATGATGTGAAACGCGCTGTTAGCGACGTGGTAAAGCCGATCAAAGACGCGGTCGACGAAGAAAAGACCGCGCTGCGTCAGGCCACAGCAGGGCAGGGCGATGCAGATCCTGCTCCGACATCACAGATGGATGTGCGTTCCGGCGAAGGCAGTGAAAAGGTTGAGGATGAGGCGTCCGCCGGTTCATCAAGTCGCCAGGGGAAGGCATGATGGCAGGCGATGTTCAGGCCGCGGGCACTGTAGATGATGAGCCGGTGCGCGCCGATGACGATGAGATTCAGGCATCCGCTGCGCCATTGCTGGATCATCTGGTTGAGCTGCGTCAACGCTTGATCATCTGCATGGCAACCATTGTTGGTGCGTTTATTCTCTGCTTCATTTTTTCAAGGCCACTGTTTGATTTCCTGATCATTCCTTTTGTCGATGCGGTGTCTTTTGCAAAGGCGTCGAACGGTGCAGGTGATAGCGATCCGACGCTGTACTTCGCGCCGCTTGAATTCTTCTTCACACGTGTTCGTTTGGCGTTGTTTGCCGCAATTGCCCTTGCATCGCCGATGTTAGCTTACCAGGTCTACGGCTTCGTTGCGCCGGGGCTTTATAAGCGTGAACGCCGTGCCGCCGCGCCGTTTCTGATTGCGATGCCGGTCTTGTTTTCAATTGGCGCGGCACTGGTTTATTTCGTGCTGATGCCTTTCGTTATGCGCTTTGCCTTGGGGTTTGAAGCTGCTGCAGCGGAAGGGGCCCCGGCGAATTTTGAATTGTTGACCCGTGTTGGCGACTATCTGTCTTTAATCACCACGCTGATCCTGGCTTTCGGCTTTGCCTTCCAGCTGCCGGTATTTTTGACCCTGCTGGCGCGGGCGGGCATAGTGACGCCGGACTTTTTACGCCGCAATCGCCGTGTTGCAATTGTCGTCATTTTTGTGGTGGCAGCATTCTTGACGCCACCTGACCCGATTAGTCAGCTTATTCTTGGCCTCTCGATCGTTGCACTCTATGAGGTGTCGATACTATCGGTTCGGCTTGCCGCTGGTGCGGCTGGTGGATCTGATGAGAAAAACGCTTAAGCCAGTCTTTCAAACTTTTTGCATCTAAACCCAAGAGCCGCTAGGTCGCCCACATGCACGACATCAAATTCATCCGCGATAACCCTGACGCCTTCGACGCCGGACTTGCCCGTCGCGGGCTTGACCCACGCGCCGAAGAGATCCTGGCGCTTGATAAAACCGCGCGCATGTTCACCGTGAGCCTGGAGGAGATGCAGGCACGCCGGAATTCGGCCTCGAAAAATATAGGCAGGGCGAAAGCGCAGGGCGACAATGAGGAGTTTGATCGACTTCGCCGCGACGTGGAGACGATCAAATCGCAAATGCCCATTGCCGAACAGGAGCGGGACAAGCATTTAGCGGCCCTGACCTCCATTCTGGAAACCGTCCCAAATTTACCGGCTGCGGAAACACCCGAAGGCTTGAGCGAAGATGATAATGTCGAAATTCGCCGATGGGGTCATCCGGAAACAGATGATAATGCGAAAGAGCATTATGTGCTAGGCGAAGCACTGGGGCAGATGGACTTTGAAACCGCGGCGAAAATGTCCGGTTCGCGTTTCGTATTGCTGAAAGGTGCGCTCGCCCGGTTAGAACGGGCGCTTGGCAATTTCATGGTCGATGTCCAAACGGGAGAGTTTGGTTACAAGGAGGTTTCCCCGCCGGTTTTGGTGCGTGATACAGCACTCTACGGTACGGGCCAGTTGCCGAAATTTGAACAGGATCTGTTCCGCACAACCGGCGATCATTATCTGATCCCGACGGCGGAAGTGTCGCTCACCAGCATGGTTGCAAACGCCATTTTGTCGGAAGATGAATTGCCATTGCGCCTTACTGCGTGGACGCAGTGTTTCCGGTCAGAGGCCGGGTCGGCAGGGCGCGATACGCGTGGTATGATCCGTGTTCATCAGTTTCAAAAAGTTGAACTTGTGTCGATCACGACGCCCGAGACATCCAACGCAGAACATGAGCGAATGACAGATTGTGCCGAGGTAATCCTGAAAAAGCTCGAATTACCGTTTCGCACGCTTGCGCTTTCGTGTGGAGATATGGGGTTCCAGGCCAATAAAACCTATGATCTGGAGGTCTGGTTGCCGGGGCAGGGCAAGTATCGCGAAATATCTTCGTGCTCTAACTGCGATGCGTTTCAGGCGCGCCGAATGAAGGCGCGGTATCGTCCGCATGGAGATAAAGCAACGCGGTTTGTGCATACCCTGAACGGATCCGGCCTTGCGGTCGGGCGCACGCTTGTTGGCGTGATTGAAAATTATCAACAGTCCGATGGTTCAATTGCTATACCGCCGGTGCTGCAACCTTATATGGGTGGGCTTGATCGGATTGCACCGGAGGACGCGTGAATGCGTATTCTCGTTTCAAATGATGACGGCATTCACGCCCGGGGCCTTGAAGTGCTGGAAGGGATTGCGCGCGAGCTGTCTGACGATGTCTGGGTTGTTGCGCCCCAGGAAGAACAGTCAGGCGCGGCGCGTGCCTTGACATTATCGCACCCGATCCGTGTTCGTCGGTATGGTGAACAACGTTTCGCCGTTTCGGGAACGCCAACGGATGCGGTCATGATGGCTGTGACAAAACTCCTTGGTGACAAGAAACCGGATCTTGTTTTGTCTGGGGTGAATAACGGCCAGAACCTGGCCGAAGATGTTACCTTTTCTGGAACAATTGCGGCGGCGCTTCAGGGCATGACCCTGGGGGTACCGTCCATTGCGCTGTCTTTGTCGCGGTTCTCCCGCGATAGCGCCATCTGGGAAACGCCGAGTGCTTTTGGGGCGGAGATCATCCGCAAGCTTCTCGCTGCCGGCTGGCCAAAAGACGTGGTCATCAATGTGAATTTTCCGGACTGTAAACCAGAGAATGTCAAAGGCGTTGAGGTAACGCGGCAGGGCCATCGGGATGCGTTTCAACTTTACTCAGAAGAACGTGAGGACCTGCGCGGTGGCTCTTATTACTGGTTTGGGTTCACGGGCAACCTTTCCAATCCACCCCAGGGCACGGACCTGCGTGCAATTTATGATGGTCGAATTTCAATCACGCCATTGCACTTGGCTCTCACCCATGAGGCCACCCGAAATAGTCTTGGTGTAGCACTTGATGATGAAATTCTGCCCCCAAAATAGGCGCCTCGTTCGGGTTTAAACGCGGTATGAACGCGCAAGATTAACGCCCTGTTAATCATTTTGTCCGAGCCGTTAATGATGTGTTATTCGGCGTCGGAGGGCATATAATGCGTTTAAGGAATTCAATTCTAATTCTCTGCGTGTCGACCCTCGCGGCATGCGTTGGCCCAAACACTGCACCGGTTGTTTACGGTACCAACCCGCAATGGCAGGGCCGGGTTTATGAATCGCCGGAACAGTTGCCTTATGCTTCGGCGTCCAAGAACGGACCCAGCAATATACAACCCAGCGCCGCCCGCCGCGGCCCCGGTTCAGGACGCGCGCAGGCCCGCGCGATTTCCGGGGGTGCCCCGTTGACTCCTGTCGTGGAAGGTGAGGCACCAGCCTTGATTCAGGTTGCAGCTAATAGCTCGGCATCCGCGCCTGGATATCGTCAGTCATTGGTCAATCCCCGTCCTGAAATCCAATTTGACAATGGCCGCAAGCGCCGACCGGTGAACACGGTTCGGGTAGGCAAGGGCGACACCGTTTATGCGATTGCGCGCCGTGTCGGGGTGCCGCCGAAAGAAATCATTGAGCTGAATAATCTGCGCGAACCCTTTCAATTATCGATCGGCGAAGTGTTGCGTGTTCCAAACGCATTTACCGTCAATGATCAATTCTCCGGAACCGCCCCGGTTGACCAGGTGTCGAAACCGCAGCCTTCACGCGCACGCACGCATGTGGTGCGGCGCGGTGATACATTATACGCAATTTCCCGGGGGAGCGGGGTAAGTGTTCAGGCATTGGCAAAGGCAAACAATCTGCGCGTACCCTACACGCTTTCTGTCGGCGAAGAGTTGGTGGTGCCCACTGCTGCAACTTCGGCGATGCAAGCGCGTGCGGTTGTCATACCAGCCAGGCGCGCGCAGGAGGCATCTTATTCACCAACAGCAAAATCTAAGTCCGCGTCACCATTCGAATGGCCCGTGCGCGGGCGCGTTGTTCAAGAATTCCAGTCGCGCGGTGCCGGTGGACGTAATGACGGTATCGATATTGCCGCGCCGTCTGGTACGCCCGTTCGTGCGGCAGCGGACGGTGAGGTGGTTTATCGCGGCTCTGAGCTGAAAGGCTATGGCAATTTGCTATTAGTCAAACACGCTGACGGGTATGTTACAGCGTATGCGCACAATGATTCCATGATCGTGCGCAAAGGTCAGATGGTGCGCCGCGGACAGGTGATCGCCAGGGTAGGGCAATCTGGTGAAACCAAAGAGCCAAAATTACACTTCGAGATTCGGAAAGACCTCAAAGCGGTGAATCCCATCGCTCTATTGGGGGCTTGAGCCATTTTGTCGTGTGTAGGGCGGCCTGCAAATTGAAGATATATCTTGCGGTTTAATCTTCTTTATCGTCACGCAAGCGTTCTTCTTGGTACTGAATGCCCCAACCAATGATCTGGCGCCATAAGGCTTCGGCCATTTCTGGTGGCATGGCCTTATCGGTGGCGCGGGCACGAACACGTTCGATTACCTCGCGGTTGCGCCAAGGTACTGAAGCCTCCTGCGACTGCTCTTGTTTGAGTTGCCACATCCGGTCCACAAAGCCCCAACGTTCTGCAAGCAGATCGACAAGCAGTTCGTCAACGCGATCGATTTCAGTGCGCACCGCTTGAGTGTCGGCGCAGTCCTCTGGTTTGACCGGCATTTTAGGGTCCCTTTTCCGAATCGAGTTTAGTTTTGTGCGGCTTCATAGTCTTCGGCCGCTTGAAGCCATTTTTCCTCAGCCATTTCGATTGCCTTCACAAGGGCACTGCGTTCTTTTTGCAGTTTCATCACGCGGGCAACGTCCTTGGCGTAAAGGTCCTGGTCGGCTAAGGCGGCATCAAGTCGTTTGAGGACGTCGTTTAATTCGTTGAGGCGGGTTTCATTCGCCTCCATCTGCTTTTTGAGCGGTGCGATCGCCTCTCGCGTCTGCGCGGCCGTGCGCCGCGCATTGGCTGGTAAGTGTTTTACGGTAGAAGGTTTGTCGTCACCCGGTAATTCTCGTCTGAGTGACAGGACAAGCCGACGATAGTCTTCCAGATCGCCATCGAAGTTCGAAACCGAACCGTCATTGACCAACCATAAACGCTCGCCCACCATGCTGGCCAGGTGCGCGTCATGGGTGATCATCAGCACGGCACCAGGATATTTATTGAGCGCATCGGCGAGCGCTTCGCGCGAATCCATATCCAAATGATTGGTCGGTTCGTCCAGGATCATCATATGCGGACCGTCAAAGGCGATTAGTCCTAACAGCAATCGTGCTTTCTCGCCGCCGGACATGTCGCGGACCAAGGTGTCGGATTTTTCGGCACCAAAGCCGAGTTGGGCGGTTTTTGACCGGGTCTGCGCCTCAGTGGCGTCTGGCATGAGCGCACGAACATGATCGTATGCCGATTGATTCAGATGGAGTTCATCAACCTGATGTTGGGCAAAATAGGCAATCTTCAATTTCTTATGTTTGCGCACCGTGCCGGACAAAGGTGCCAGGCGGGACGAAATTGATTTCACCAGTGTCGATTTTCCCTGGCCGTTAGCCCCCAGAATGACAATCCTGTCATCTTGATCAATACGCAAGCTGACGTCTTTGAGGATAGGCGCTGTTGGTTCATAGCCAAGTTTCGCCTGCTCCATGCGCACGATCGGTGGGGCCATGGGTTTGGGCTCGCCAAAATGGAAAGGCGTTGTGCGCATTTCTAATGGCTCGGCAATAACGGCCATCTTTTCAAGGGCTTTGAGCCGGCTTTGCGCTTGTTTTGCCTTGGATGCTTTATATCGAAAGCGATCAACAAAGGCCTGCATGTGGCGTCGTTCGGCGTCCTGTTTTGTCTTGGCAGCGATGAGTTGTGCATTCGCCTCTGCGCGCCGACGAACATAGGTGTCGTAATCGCCAGTGTGAACGGATAATTTCCGGTTTTCGAGCGCTAGAATGTGGCTTGCGCATCGGTTCAGGAAGTCGCGGTCATGGCTGACGATAAGCACAGTATACGGATATCGCCGTATGTAACTCTCTAGCCAGATTGTGCCTTCGATATCCAAATAGTTGGTCGGCTCGTCGAGTAGCAGCAGATCTGGTGCGGAAAACAAAAGTCCGGCTAGCGCCACGCGCATACGCCACCCGCCAGAAAATGAGCGACATGGGCGTTGTTGCTCTGCTGCGCAGAACCCAAGTCCAGCCAAGATTGAAGCGGCGCGAGACTCCGCTGAATGGGCCTCAATATCTGCAAGCCGTGTATGTATTTCTGCAATTCGTTGTGGGTCGGTCTCGGTTTCGGCTTCTGCCAAAAGGCTACTGCGTTCCGTATCGAAGCCCAGTACCGTTGCAATTAGGCTTTCATCGCCTGCGGGTGCTTCTTGTGCGAGCGATCCAATTCGCCGCCCTTTGCGAACGCTGACATCGCCATCATCGGGGGAAAATTCACCGCGTATGAGTTTGAGTAAAGTTGATTTGCCAGCCCCGTTACGTCCGACAAACCCTGTTTTCCAGCCATCGGAAATCGCCGCGGTTGCCTGGTCGAACAAAACGCGATCTTCAATCCGGAAGGTAAGGTCGTTGATGTGAAGCACGGGCCTCTCGTAGATTTGGGGTTAGCCAGCAAGACCGGCACCATAGGGGGCATTTGACCGCCCGCAAGTCGTAGCGGTGGGGTTTCGCAGGGCAAAGTTTTCTTCAGGGTGCCCGCGGGCTTGCCCCGCTGGCCTGGCCGATATAAAGGGGCGACAAACTGTTCGGTAGGCCGTCGCGCTCGCCGGCAAATGAAGTTCCAACCATATTTTTACCAAGGAAGCGCTGACCATGGCACTCGAACGCACTTTTTCAATCATCAAGCCGGATGCGACACGTCGGAACATCACCGGCAACGTCGTTGCGAAATTAGAAGATGGCGGCCTGCGGGTTATCGCCAGCAAACGCATTCATATGTCGAGAGAGCAAGCGGAAGGTTTCTATGCCGTCCACAAAGAACGCCCGTTCTTTGGTGAACTGGTTGATTTCATGATTTCCGGGCCGGTCGTCGTTCAGGTGCTTGAAGGCGAAAATGCCATCGCTCGCAACCGGGAGATCATGGGGGCGACCAATCCTGCTGAAGCAGAAGCCGGCACAATCAGGGCGGATTTCGCTGAGTCTATCGGCGAAAATTCGGTCCATGGTTCCGATGGGCCAGATACAGCGGCCGAAGAAATCAAATTCTTTTTCAGTGATGCAGAAATCGTTGGGTAATGATTGCTGCAATGAATCTTATGTTTTGTCGCACTCTTATGGGGCCATCGTGTTGGCGTTAGAGTGCGGCAATGACAGGATGGCGTTTACGTGACCGGCAGTCTTGTCCTGGATACCGTCATCTCCGTTGGTGGGATTCTTTTCGTCGTTCTGTTCTCATACTTCGTTGGTGCGCTTCGGTCGGTTTGCATTACCAAAGCCGCTGCACAGGAACGTGCTGCGTTTGACGAGCCTGACTTCGTTCCAAAAGATTGGCTGGTGAGTGTGGATAACGCCGCAGCGCTCTCCGTTAGCGAGGAGGGCGAGGTGCTATTGGCATTTTCGTCCGGCAACAGGATCGGCACGCGGCGCCTCCTAGCCGGTCAGGTGCGCGCAACTCGGGTTGGATGTGAGCTGGTTGTGCCGGCAATGGATCCGGGACGGCCCGAAATTCGCGTGACGGCGGGCAGCGAGATGATTGCACAAAGGTGGCTTGGCCTGCTCAATCAATCCGTCTAATTTGCTGAGATGAACTTTCCAGACGTAACGACCCTGGCGGTGCCGCTTTTCGTCGCGATGATCCTGATTGAGATGATCGCATGGCGAATGAAGCGTGGCGGCGATTATGAAACCCGCGATACCGCAGCCAGTTTAATGATGGGGTTGGGCAGCCAGATTGCCCCATTGTTTGGCGGCGCAGCGCTTCTTACGGCGGCACTGATCGCGGCCTATGAGGTGCGACTATTCGATATTCCCAATGTGTGGTGGGTCGTTGTGATCTGCTTCGTTATTGATGATCTGCGTTACTATTGGTGGCACCGTATCAGCCACGAACGTCGCTGGTTTTGGGCAAGCCATGTAATCCACCATTCGTCACAGCATTATAACCTGTCGACTGCGCTGCGGCAGACCTGGACCGGTACGGTAATAGGCGGGGTTCTGTTCAAGGCACCCCTGGCTATTCTTGGATTTCATCCGCTGATGCTTGCCTTTGTCGGTGGCCTTAATTTGCTCTACCAGTTCTGGATTCACACCGAGATGATAGGAAGATTGGGGCCGCTGGAGTGGGTTTTGAATACCCCCAGCCATCACCGTGTACACCATGCGACAAACCCGAGATATCTTGATGCAAACTATGCGGGCACATTCATTATTTGGGACAGATTGTTCGGCACGTTCGTCGCGGAAGATGATGGTGAACGCCCGCGTTATGGCATCATAAAAAACCTGGGAACCTTTAATCCCGTCCGGATCGCGTTTCACGAATGGATCGGTATTGCCAAGGATGTTGTGAAAGCCCGGTCGCTGCGCGAGGTTTTGGGGTACGCATTCGGGCCTCCGGGATGGTCCCCGGACGGGTCACGACTTACCTCTGCCATGATAAAGAAGCGGTGGTTGCAGCAGCAGGCTCAGCAACAGCGCCATCCCTCTAAACTGCCGGCAGAGTGACCTCGCGCGCGTGCCCTAAAATTGCCTCCAGCGCCACATGTTTTCCCAAATGCGCGCCTAATTACGCGCTGTTTCTTATTAGGCTCTTCTTCGCATTGAAGCATGGCAAATTATTGCTTTGGCGAGAGGAAAACGGAGACAATGTGTCACAAACTATTTGAGCGGATGATGCCCTTAGCTGCGATGTTTTTTTGTTTTGTCGTGGGTGCTCTTTGGCTCGGTCATGAAACAGCTTTAAATCGAACTTCGCCGAATGTGTCGTTGGATGAAGCGAAAAAGCGCGCAATACTTCAATTTCAGCGCGCTGATCTTGACGGATCTGGCGTGCTGGATGCTGACGAATTCGCCACCTTAACCATCGTCACCGGCGAGCTTGCACGTTTGAACGGTGTGCTCGTCCTGGATGCGGCTGGGAAAGTTGAGGCACCTTTGAC
>SHAI01000029.1 GCA_004213235.1 Parvularculaceae bacterium | reverse complement strand
TTCAGGCGTGAGCGTAATTCGTCAACGGCTTTTTCAGCAAGGGCAGAGTGTGCGCTCTGGTCCATTCGATCACGGATGATCGAGCGTGTTGCCTCAATCGCGGTGTCGACGGTTTCATTACGAATTTCGGCGACAGCCTGTGCTTCTGCCCGCGCGATCTTGTCTTCTGCCGCTTTCGCACGTCTGGCAATTTGGTCATTCAGCTTGTCGCGCATGTCAGATGCAAGCCGCATGGCATCGCGTTTGCCCTGCTCGACAATGGCTTGCGCTTCTTCTTCAGCTTCGCGCTGACGGCGCTGATATTGTGCGAGCAGCTCTTGTGCTTCCTCGCGCAGACGCCGCGCTTCATCAAGCTCGTCCGAAATGCCTTGTGCGCGCTTATCCAGCGTTTGCGCGATTTGTTTGTGCACGCCCAAATAGGCGAACAAGCCGACAACGACCAGGAAACCAAGGCTGACCCATGTCGATGTATCCTGCAGGAGAGGGGTGCCAGCGCTATCACCGGCTTTTTCCGCCGCGTCGGCAGCGAATAAAATAATCGGTGCGATATTCATCGTGCAGCCTCTCGTCCAGAAATGGCACCAGCCACCGCCGCCTTGACGGTATCGTCTGCCGGCGTCTCATCAATAAGTGCCGAAACGATGGTTTTGGCAACATCGCCAGCGGCTTCTTTCACTTTTGTTGAAGCCTGATCCTTCATGGCGTTAAGGCGCTCTTCCGCCGCAGCGATCTGGGTGGCAGCTTTTAGGTCTGCTTCCTGCTGCATGCTTGCAATTTCAGCTTCGACCTCAGCGCGAGTTTCCGCCGCCATGGTTTGCGCCTTTGCGCGCGCGTCGGCGAGTGCTGAATTATACGCCGCTTCTGCTTCTTCCGCCTGCCGACGAAATTCCGCAGCATGATCCAGGTCATCGGCAACGCGATCGCGCCGTTCTTCAATTGTCCCGCCAAGCCGCGGCAGGATCACTGACGACATCAGGAAATAAAGCCCTCCGAACGTTATCAGAAGCCAGAAAATCTGACTCGGATAAGTGGAGAAGTCCATCTGAGGAAGTCCGCCGCCGCCGCTTTTTGCGTGACCGGCGGCTTCAGCCGCAGCAATTAAAAGAACATCTATCGGCATCGCGCCGCCTCTTTCTCGTTATGGGCGGGAGGCTCTCCCGCCGGATCGTCGATCTAACCGAAAGACTGATTAGAAGACGAAGAGAATGAGCATCGCCACAACGAAGCCCAGCAGACCGGTGAATTCGGTCAGGGCGAAGGCGAGCAGGAGGGTCTGTTGGTTTGCGGCGGCTGCCGACGGGTTGCGGAAGGCACCCGAAAGGAAGTTACCGAAGATGAGGCCGAGGCCAATGCCGGCACCGGCGAGTGGTAGAGCGGCGATGCCTGCGCCAATGAGTTTTGCTGCTTCAGGTGTCATGGCTGTCATTTCCATTTTTATATCAATTGCACGTCCGGGCCTGATCCTTTTGGCGTCCGCGGCCGGCCCTAGGGGCCGCAAACAGGCAGTCCATTAGCAGATTAGTGGTGGCCGACATTCACCGCGTCATTGAGATAGATGCAGGTCAGGATGGCGAACACATATGCTTGAAGAAATGCGACTAAGAGTTCGAGCAGGGTAATAGCGACGGTTCCGAGAAAAGGGAAGATCGCAATTGCGCTAACTACGCCGCCCGCGCCAAGCAATGAGATTATGAACCCGGCGAATACCTTCAAGATGATGTGCCCCGCAAGCATGTTCGCAAACAAACGAATGGCAAGGGATAGCGGGCGCGACAGGAACGACACGAATTCAATTAGCACGATGAGTGGCAACAGCCATGGCGGGACGCCAGACGGCACGAAAAGCTTCAAAAAGCCAAGGCCATTTTTGTAAAAGCCATAGAAGATGACAATTGCGATTGTCAGCATGGCGAGGCCAAAAGTCACGGCGATATGGCTTGTGGTTGTAAATGTGTGGCTGACCCCGGGGATCGACGGCAGGAGCCCCAAAAGGTTTGCGAGCAGGATATAGATGAACAGGGTGAAAACGTACGGGAAGAACTTCATGCCCTCCGGCCCAATGGCCCCGCGCACCATATCCGCGACGAAATTGTAAAGCACTTCGGCGATCGACTGCATGCGCCCGGGGATCAGTGCCCGCGCACGGGTTGCCGACGAAAAGAAAATCACCGCAGCACCGGTCGCGATCATCATCCAGAGGGATGAGTTCGTAAACGAGACATCAATGTTCCCAAGGCTCAGCGGTGCCAGCCGATGGATCTCGAACTGCTCCATTGGCCCCGCAGCCTGGGGGAGGTGCATCGGCAGCGCCAGGGCTGACAAAATACTGTTCATCGTTGCTCGCTCGTCTCTTCCGGACGCTAACGACCGCGCCGCGCGTCACTTTGATCTCTTATGATTGATCCGTCTGAGCAGATTCGCCTTCATTATCTGCCGCGTTACCAGTTTTCATCGCCACAGCCACATTACGCAGGCCGGTCGCAAAGCCGATAAACAGTCCAATCAACAATCCGAATGGTGCACTATCCGCTACCGCGTCAATCCCCAACCCGAGCGCCAAGCCAACAATCACCGCGGCAAGTAGCTCTGACGCAAGGCGAAAGCCTGCGCCGACAGCTTTGTCGCGGACACCGCCTGTATCCTCTTTCCCGGCTCGTGCACCGCGAACGGCGTCGAGGCGAGCGGAAAACTGTTCAAGGTCCGAACTATCGTGACCCTTTCCAGTCTTCTTGGCTGGCGGTTCCTGCATGTCGGCAGTTTCGGTCATCGAAACGCCCTTGGATGACGCGATTGAACAATGCGCCTTTCGAAATTCGAGCGGAACTTAGCCGTGCCGCATTGCAGCGTCAAGGAAGAAAGCTGCATGCTAAAATGTTGATTTTGTTTGGTTTCTTCATGTGGTGATTTTTCTTTGCCAAAGGCGGCCGCGCAAAGTCGATTTTCTTTGGCATGAGAGCGCCAATTCCAGCCAAGATTTTTCAAGGCTGAAAGGGCGGATTATTCTGCAGCGGCAAGTTGTTCCGCTTTTTGCAGATCAACCGACACAAGCTGACTGACCCCGCGTTCCATCATTGTCACCCCGAAAAGGCGGTCCATCCGCGACATGGTCAATGCATGGTGGGTGATCACGAGGAAGCGGGTCTCGGTTTCTTTGGCCATTTCATGCAGCAAGCGGCAAAAACGCTCCGTATTCGCATCGTCAAGCGGGGCGTCAACCTCGTCAAGGACGCAAACCGGTGCCGGGTTCGCCATGAATACGGCAAAGATCAGCGCCGTTGCGGTGAGCGCTTGTTCCCCGCCCGACATGAGCGACATGGAAGTCAGTTTTTTACCCGGCGGCGAGGCGTAAATTTCCAGACCCGCTTCGAGAACATCTTCTGATTCGATCAGTCGCAATTCTGCCTGGCCGCCATTGAACAGCCGGGTGAAGAGGCGCGAGAAATTTTGGTTCACTGTTTCAAAGGCACTTTTCAGGCGATCACGTGCCTCACGATTTATCGAGCCAATTGCGGCGCGAAGTTTGCGGATCGCCGCTTCGCAATCCTCGCGCTCTGATTCAATATCATCGAGGCGCGTTTTGATCTCTTCCAGCTCTTCGTCCGCCCGCAGATTAACGCCGCCCAGGTTTTCGCGCTCGCGTTTATAGCGTTCTAGTTTGCGCTCTAAATCGCTTCGAAGGGGCAGGGCGTCGCCCTCTTTAAGGCCAAATATTCCCGGTAAATCGGCTGGTTCGGCGTTGCACGCTTCCCTGGCGAGGGCCGCGGCTTCTTCAACCCGTGCAAGGGCACTCTCCAACTGAGCGTCAAGCCGTGCGCGGCCTTCCCGAGCGTCTGAGGCCGCTGCTTCTGCATCTCGTGCCGTTCGAGCGGCATCCTCAGATGCAGTCACGGCCGCGCTGAGGGCGTCAGCGGCGGATTTGCGCTGCGCTTCGGCTTCGCCAAGCTGCGTTAATAATGCAGTGCGCTTCGCCTCGATGGCTTCCGGTGCGCCAGCGGCATTTTCACGTGCTGCCGTTGAGGCATCGATGCGTTTTCTCAGCTCGATGATACGCGCATTGGCCGTTTGGCCGCGCGCGCGCCAGACACCGGATTCCCGGGCAAGTTCTGCAAGGCGCTGGGTTCGCATATCGGCTTCGCGCGCCAGATCGCGGTGGGCTGCGCGCGCCTCGGTGGCGCTATTTCTTGCGGCCGAAACCGCCTCGCGCGCATTGGCGACTTCCTCCGCAAGGCGCGCTGCTTCGGGCAGGGCACCTCTCTTTTCTGTCAGCTCACGAATTTGTTGCGCCGTTTCGTTGTTTGCGGCTGCAGCAGTTTCCAGATTGGCGGCGATGGCGGTCAGACGCGAGGACGCCCGCTCATGTTCGCGTTCGATCGCAGACAGGGCATTGCGGGCCGCATCAAGGCTGCGTCGCGCCTGTGCGCCATCCGTGCGCGCTGATTTTTCACGGGCCTGGGCATCATTGAGCAGGTTAAGCGCTTCTTGATACTGTCGGCCCGTTACCTCGGCGTGTTCGCGCGCAGTTTGCAGATCATCTGCAAGATGGGTCAGCCGGTTGCGTTGCTCCAGACGAATCGCTGCTGCCGTCTTTGCTTCGGCCCGTTTGACAAACCCGTCCCAGCGCCACAGATCGCCCTCGCGAGAGACGAGGCGTTGACCTGGCGAAAGCTGACTGACCAGCCGACCGCCCGCATCGCGATCAACAATACCAACATTCATCAAGCGCAGGCGGATTTGTTCCGGCCCTGTCACATACCGCCATAGGGGCGCGGCCCCCGCAGGCAAGTCAGCGGTTTCTTCTGTGGACTGTGCATCGGACCAGAACGCCGGTGCAGCCTGGTCAAGTGCCGCGTCGAGATCATCGCCAAGCGCGGCGGCAAGGGCGGTTTCATAACCGTCAGCTGCTTTGACGGCTTCTATTAGCGCAGGCCAATCAGCTGTGCCTTGTGCGCCAAGCACGCGTTCCAGGGCATCGCACTCGGCTTTCAGTTCAGCAAAGGCGCGGGCGGCTTCGTCCTTCGGCTTTGTCAGGCGGCGCAGGTTTTCATCGGCGATGCTACGCTTTTCTTCATCTTCGGCGAGTTTCCGCTCAGCGGCCTGGGCTGCCAAATCAGCTTTGTGGAGGGTTTCGCGTGCGAGGGATAACTTGGCTGACTGCTCTTCATTCGGCTGAATGCGCGCGCGCTCTTCTTCAAGCGCGGCAATGTTTGAATTGGTTCGCGCAGCAGTGTGTTCTGCTGCATTGATTGCAGCCTCAATGGCGCGGCGCTGTGCTTCATTTTCCGCATAACGCGCATTCACCGCTTCGAATTTGCTTTCCTCTTCAGCCAAGGCGCGATCTGCGCTCGTTTGCTCATTGGAGGCGTTTTGCAACCGCTGGGTTTCTGCTGCTTCGCGTGTTTTTAAGTTCTCGGTTTCGCGAGCGATATGCTCCAGCGCATTGTCTGCATCCTGATTGAGTTCCTTCTCGCGTGAGAAATCATTGCTCGCGCTTTCGATATCCTGATCCAGGCGTTTTAGTTCCGCGGCTGCGCGTTGTGCTTCGTCTTCCAGCCCCTCGCCAGCTACTGTAAGACGATGCAGCGCGGCACCCGCTGCTGCTTCCCCCTGCCGGAGCGGATCCAATTGTTCCTGAGCATCGGTTGCGGCGACCATGGCGGCGGCGCTGGCTCTTGCCGTCTCTTCAACAAGATCACGTACTTCATTCACCTGCTGCTCGCAGGTATCGCGTGTCCCGGTTGCTTCCGTCCAGCGGGCAAGGGCGACGCCAGCTTCCGCTTTTCTGATGTCACCAGAAAGATTGCGATAGCGTGTCGCCTGACGCGCCTGCCGGGCAAGTGCGGATTTCTGGCTCTCCAGCTCGCCGGTAACATCGTCCAGCCGGGACAGGTTTTGTTCCGCCGCCCGCAAACGCAATTCTGCTTCGTGCCGGCGGGAGTGAAGACCGGTGATGCCGGCCGCTTCTTCCAGGAGACGGCGCCGGTTTTCAGGTTTGGCGTTGATCAATTCGGAAATCTGCCCCTGCCGCACGAGCGC
This sequence comes from Parvularculaceae bacterium, assembly GCA_004213235.1. GTDB lineage: Bacteria > Pseudomonadota > Alphaproteobacteria > Caulobacterales > Parvularculaceae > MED-G105. Next base: position 9,529 of record SHAI01000029.1, on the reverse strand, counting down.
AGGGGAATTGGCACCCGTTGACGCGTCGGCAAACAGAAGTTGCACGTCTTTCGCGCGCACTTCTTTGGAGTTGATCCGATAGATCGATTGGGCACCTTCTTCGTGTTTCACGATCCGGCGTGAAATCTCGATGACAGCACACTCATTATATTCTGCCGGTGCAGAACGATCTGAATTGTCCAATGTCAGAACGACTTCAGCCCAGTTGCGCGCAGGCCGCATGCTGGTGCCGGAGAAAATCACGTCAGACATGCCGGAGGATCGCAGCGCCTTCGCAGAAGTTGCGCCCATCACCCAGCGCAATGCTTCCAGCAGGTTGGACTTGCCGCATCCATTCGGACCAACCACACCGGTCAACCCGTTGCGAATATCAAGATCGGTCGTGTCGACGAATGACTTGAACCCGATCAGCCGAAGATTGGTAAATATCACGCCTCAACCGCCCCGGCCCGCCGCCGTCTTTCCATCGAAGGTGCCCATTATCGGGCACACCCGCCACTGAAGATACTTATCGGGCGCACCGCCGCCTGGCGATGCCCGACATCTATACCATTGCCAATGGTCGGCGATTCTGGCGCAGCGGCAATTTGCCATTTGCCAAATAGGGCGACTTGTTTTCCGCAAGTCGCCGATGAGAGGCTGTTGGCCGCGCTTATCGGGCGTTTATTCAGAAGCATTTTCCCCTGTCGCAGCCGCATGACTGGCGTTCAGGCGTTTTTCAAAGTCCTCCACGGAGCGGATGGTCACTTTTTCTCCATCGATGACGAAACTTGGTGTCGAACTTATGCCAAACGCTTCCGATCCGGCGCGCACTGTTTCGTTGATCATGTCGACATATTTTTGCTGCTTCAGGCAGTTGTCGAAGGCGACCTCATCCATGCCCGCCTGGCCCGCTATTTTCAGCAGCTCCGCCTTCGGGTCTGCGCCGCCAATCCAGCTGCGCTGGTTTTGAAACAGGCCGTTGAGGACGATGAAGTATCCGTCCGAACCAGTTTTCTCGGCTGCGCACCGCGCCAGGACAGATCCGATCAGGGCAAATTCGACCGGCGGGGTCGGAAATTCGCGGAACACGAACTTCACTTTTCCCGTGTCGATGAACTTCGATTTGATTTCGGGGTAAATCTGCTTGTGAAAAGCCGCACAGCTCGGGCAGGTGACCGATGCATATTCGATGACTGTCACCGGTGCGTCAGCTGCCCCAACAACCATATCGTCCGGCAGAACCCCGGCGATCCCGTTGGTTGTGGCTTCGCCAATCTCTTTGGCACTGTCCGGCGTCGTTCCGCCGTTTGCAGCTTCGCCGCCACAGGCGAGTAGTCCCGCCGACATGGCGAGAATGGCAATCGGGCGCATGATCTTCATCATCTTGAAATTCCTAGTGTTTTTCTGGCGTTAGCCAATTTTCTGGCGCTACGTGTTTTCTGAACGTGTTTTCTGAACGTATTTTCTGAACGTATTTTCTGAACGTGTTTTCTGGCGTTAGCCGACGGCAATTGCAGCATCAGACCGCCGCAGCAAGCGTCATGTATGACTGAATATCGCCAATCCGACCGAATTGTTCAATTTTTTTGCACCCTCGCCGATTGCAGGGGGTGACGCAAGCTTAAGCGCGGTACGAGATTACTTGTCTTGGTAATCTTCGTCGTAGTCTTCGTAGATTTCATCGTCATCAGGGGTGATCGCCCTGGACACGGCCCCGCCAGCCTTTGCTGCCGTTTTCGCTGCGCCAACCCCGATTTTTGCTGGCGTGCCGACGGCCATGCTCGCCACCTTTGCAACGGTACAGGCGTTTAAAACGAGTGCGGAGATGGACAATAAAATCAATTTATTCAGCATGTTAATCCAGTCTTTTGACAACTCTATCTAGCTGGTGCCTCCTCGGAATCGACCAAGGCCAACCGGGGAGGGAGGCGTTTCAGCCCCCGCATTGTCTGCCATATTGCCATCGGTGGGATGTCTCGACAGGCGTTCATTTACCGCAAGAATCTTTAACCGTGTCACAACACGCGGCCCAAAATACGCCGCAAGTCTGGAAATAATCAGGCTTTCGTGAAAACGGATATGGGTTGCGGCCGCACCATCACCCACGTGCACATCCAACGACCGGTCACTGCGACCAGGGCTCAGGCGGCCCGGACGTGCCATGGCGGCAATATCGTCGCCGACAAGCGCCGGCCATTTTGCCACCAGGGCCGGGTCGGCAAAACGCGTTTTCTGCGCAAGGCGCGCGACCATCAAAGCACCTGCACCTTTGACCGATGCAGCATGCTTTATTGCTGGGCGCGTGGGTCGCGGTGCGGCGTCTGCCGATGCGACCAGGCGGAACGATCTTAAGGGGCGGCGATACGCCATTGCAAAAGCCTCACTCCAGCTAATTTCCAGATCGGGACAACTGTTAGTTTTGTCTAGTTTGGTTGGTCAACCCGCGCGCGGTTCCCAATTTTTGTTCCTTCGTCGGCGATGTTCTTTTGCCAGACATACGCCTTTGTCACTGAAATCCCCGTCACTCAAATCCCCGTCACTCAAATCCCCGTCACTCAAATCCGGGTCACTCAAATCCTGATATGGCCCATGCGGTGAAGCGCCGCGTTCGCCAGGCTGACGTTGAAAAGCAACTGCTTTACATACTAGCTGCTTTGCTTGCGATCTTCCAGCAACGAGGATGAAATTCAAATGGGTAAATCATCAACATCCCGCCAGCGGCTGAGCGATGATTTACTGGATTGGTATGATCGCCATGCGCGGGATCTGCCCTGGCGTGTTGGCCCGGCGGCGCGCCGAGGGCGCGTGCGCCCAGCCCCTTATCGGGTTTGGTTGTCAGAGATAATGTTACAACAAACCACTGTGGCAACGGTGATGCCCCGGTTCGACGCATTTCTTTCGCGTTGGCCGAATGTGGGGGAACTGGCGGCGGCAGCGGAAGATGCCGTCCTCGGTGAATGGGCGGGACTTGGCTATTATGCCCGGGCGCGCAATCTCCATGCCTGCGCGAGAATTGTTTCAAATGAGCTGGGCGGCGTATTTCCGGATACGGAAGATGAATTGCGCACCTTGCCAGGCATTGGCCCATATACCGCCGCAGCCATCGCTGCTATTGCCTTTGACAGGCGCGCAATCGTCATTGACGGAAATATTGAGCGTGTTGGCGCGCGTCTTTGGGCAATTGATCAGCCGATCAAACAGGCGACGGATCAACTGCGCGCCGAATTTGACAAGCAATGGCCCGCCGAGCGCAACGGTGACTTTGCGCAGGGCCTGATGGATCTTGGCGCAATGGTCTGTACACCGCGAAAACCATCTTGTCTGACATGCCCGATTCGCCGCCATTGCGCTGCCGCGGCGATGGGCAATGTAGACATTTTCCCCGTCAAGGCTGCGAAAAAAGACAAGCCCCGACGGCGCGGGCAGGTGTTTGCTCTGTTCAATGATGCAGGTGAGATTCTACTGGAAAAACGACCATCAAAGGGCCTGCTCGGCGGTATGTACGGCCTGCCGGGTGGGGCGTGGCACGTTGAGAACGGGACGGCGCAGGTCGAAAACGTGCCAGAAGAAAACCTGCCAGAATATGATGAACAACGCTCAGACCATTATGAAAATGCGCCGGCACCGGCTGCACAATGGAAGCTTGCCGGCGGGGTGACGCATGTTTTTACGCATTTCAAACTAGATCTGACCGTTTATGTTGCGGTCAGGCCGCGTGGGTTTCGCCGTGCGGCCGCTCATAAATGGTTTGACCCTGATGAAGCGGCAACGCCCACGGTAATGCGCAAGGCAATCGATCTGGCACTTGCACACTGGGCAAATTAGTGGCCGGAATTCAGGGTCGGTGCAGGCATTCGAAACGGTAGGGTCTTATCTTTGCCCATGCCATTAGTATCGTGTACGGACGTAACTGAGCGGTTCGTATTTCACACAGTGCGCTTACTCAACTTCCGGCGGGTCAAGGGTCATCAGATGTTCGGCGATCTGCTGCCAGATCATTGGACCATCGACTTCATTGGCGTCGCCTTCTGCCTCGTGGTGTGCTGATTGTTTGACGACGACCATATCGGCCACGGGGTCGATATAAATGAACTGACCGTGGATGCCGATCCCGCTGACTGCCTTATGGGCGTTGTTAAACGTCCACCATTGATCGTGATAGGAGTGTCCGATATCGCGATACCAGGGGTCGTCATAAAAACGCTGGAAAACTTCCCTGTCGCCAGGCGCTATAATCTTCTTCGCAACGGCTGCGGGGATGATCTGTTTTCCATTATAGCGCCCCTCTTGAAGGATCATCTGTCCGAACCGGGCGGCATCCCTCGCAGTTGTGTTCAATCCAGCCGCCGCCAGTTCGCCGCCCGCTTTGTCAATCCAGATATATCCATCGCGGTCCATGCCCATGGGTTGCCAGAAATATTCCGACAATAGCGCCGATACATGCTTGCCCGTGACCTTGTTGAGCAGCCAGCCGAGAACTTCCGTCTTCGGAGAAACATAATGAAACCCTTCGCCATGTGCGTGGGTATTCTTTTTCAGAATTGGCAGGAACTCATAAATGCTATCATCCTTTCTGGCACTTTGCGGGCCGAGGCCGAATATGCTGCCATATCGCCAGACATCCGCGTCCGGGTTTAGATAGTCCTCGGAAAACTGAATGCTGACGGTCATGTCTAAAACCTGCTGAACCGTCGCATCGCCAAACGCGCCTTCTTTTAGCTCAGGAATATAAACGCTGATTTTTTCGTCCGCATTGATCAGGCCCTGGTCAATCAATATAAGGACTAACGTACCGACATAGGACTTGGTGACCGAGAACATATTATGGCGGTCATGGGGTGCCATGCCGTTCAGGTAACGCTCAAATACGATGCGCCCCTTATGCAGCACGATGAAACTATGGGTGGCTGAATAGTCTAGCCAGTTTGACAGGCTGGTTTTGCGACCTTGTGATAGTGAAAAGCTCAGGGCGTCGAGGTCGATCGGCGATTTTACAATTATTGTCGCGGGGCCGTCACCGCGATAAATATCCCGCGTTGGCTGGAGTTCACGAACATTGCGTAAGCCCCACATGATGTAAGGCACTTCCATCATATTTTCAGATGTCACGCGGTGCTCCGTAGACGGTGGAAATCCGCGCATCAGCTTGTTTGAATCTGGTGTGTTTTCTTCGGCACTGGCGCTAAGGCCAACGAATGCGCAAACAGCGAGTGCTATCGGGAGGAAATATTTCATATGTCGTCTCCTATAAGCTGCTGGTGATCGAACCTTGCTTATGCAGCTTGTACCGAAGCGTGTTTCGATAGGCGAAGTATCCGGTGCGCATTTGTCAGTCTATCAGGAGGTGCGCAACAAGGGAAATTACTTAATGGCGAGTGCGTCATAGGCCGTTTGTGCAAATTCGCACAGCAGTGGGCGGGTCTCGCGCGGGTCGATAATATCCTCCACCATGAAAGCTTCCGCTGTCCGGAAGGGTGAAGTTACTTTGGCCAGGCGTGCTTTGATCGCGGCGAGCGCGGCGGCGGGGTTTTCCGCCGCTTCCAGTTCCGCGCGATAGGCAACTTCCACACCGCCATCCATGGGTAGCGAGCCCCAATCGCCAGATGGCCAGGCAAAACGATACTGAAAACGGGTATGATCGGACATCGCCGCGCCGGCAACGCCATATGCCTTGCGGATGATGACCGTCGCCCACGGAATATCGGCGCGATAGATCGCGTTCATCGCCTCAACGCCCCGCCGGATGGTGGCCGCTTTTTCCGCCTCCAGTCCAATCATGAAGCCTGGGTTATCGACAAAATGGACGACGGGCAGGGAAAACTGCTTTGCGAGCCCGACGAAGCGGCGCGCCTTTTCCGATCCGTCCGCCGTCCACGATCCGCCGAGGTAAGTTGGATCGGAAGCGAGCACCGCAACCGGTCGCCCGGAAAGCCGGGCGAGGGCGGTGATGACGCCGCGCCCCCAGCGCGCGCCAGTTTCAAACACGGTATCCTGGTCACAAACCTGTGTCAGTATACGGCGCATATTATAAGCGGTGCGCCGGTCTCGGGGGACGGCGGACACAAGAGCGTCATCGCGCCGATCCGCCGGATCATTGGTGTCAGTGATGGGGGGCGGGCCGCCTGCCGCGTTCGGTAAATAGGATAAAAAGGCGCGCGCGCGGGCAAATGCTTCCGCTTCGTTTTCCGCCTCATCATCAACAACCCCATTGGTGGCGTGGATGTCGGCACCGCCAAGGGCCTCATTATCAAGTTCATCCTCGCCCATCGCGGCGGCGACTTTTGGCCCCGCGGTAAAAACCTGCGAAAGCCCGCGCACCATTACCGAATAATGACTTGCGACAAGGCGCGCCGCGCCAAGGCCCGCGGTTGGACCAAGGGCCAGGGCAACGACCGGCACCGTCTCCAGATTACGCACAACATGTTCCCAGCCCGGAACAAAGGGAACATAAGTGAAGCCTAAATCCTCGAGCGATTTGACCGAGCCGCCGCCGCCGGTCCCGTCAATCATCCGCACAATCGGCAGCTTCAGCTCATGGGCCATCTGCTCGGCCATGGCGAATTTTCGGTGGATTGCAGCATCGGCCGCACCGCCGCGCACGGTGAAGTCGTCCGCGCTTGCGACGATATTCCGCGCATTAATTCGTCCACGCCCGAAAATGAAATTAGATGGACTAAAGTGGTTAAGTTCTCCCTCGGCAGTGTAGTGGCCGCGTCCGGCGATCTTGCCGATTTCGCGAAAAGAGTCCGGGTCGAGGAGTGCGGTGATGCGCTCGCGTGCGTTCAGCTTGCCCCGGGCTTTTTGTCGGGCAAGCTTTTCCGGCCCGCCCATGGTCTCAGCCGCCGCCGCGCGACGTTGTAATTCATCTAATTCCGATTGCCAGGACATTGTACGCCGCTATAAGGTGTGAACATTATGAAACGCTCGAAGAATAGCACACTGACAAATATTGGCGAGCCTTGATGTCAGCTTTCAGTTTTGAGACGGCGGCGTGCCTTATCGCGCAGAAAGTCGATCGGTTTGAGGCCTGATTTTTCTTCAAAATGCCAATAGGTCCAGCCATTGCATGCCTCGGCCTTTTGAACCAGCGCACCCATTTTATGGATTGAACCTTGAACGGGGCCGTCCGCACCGCGTACCACTATGGAGCCGTCCGGGCGGACTTTGGCTTCATGTTTACGCCGCGGGGCATAAAGCGTGGCACCTGGTTTCAGATATCCCTGCTCGACAATGGTGCCAAAAGGAACGCGCGTTGCCGTGCGCCGCGATGGCGTCGTTGCGACATCGTCCTTGGCACCGGGTTTGACGGCAGAAATCCGTTTTGATGCTGCTTCAATATAATTTGGCTCCCGCTCGATGCCGATGAAATGCCGGCCGAGCTTCTTGGCGACGGCACCGGTTGTGCCAGAGCCGAAGAATGGATCCAGCACGACATCGCCGGGATTGGTGGTGCCAATCAAAATGCGGTGCAGTAATGATTCCGGCTTTTGGGTCGGGTGCGCTTTGCCGCCGCCCACGCCTTTCAAGCGTTCTGCACCCGTACAAATCGGCATTGTCCAGTCAGAGCGCATCTGCAGATCGTCATTCGCCGTTTTCAGGGCGTTGTAATTAAAGGTGTAGCGGGTTTCTTTTGATTTGCCGGCCCAGATCAGTGTCTCATGGGCATTGGTCAGACGTGAGCCGCGGAAATTCGGCATTGGGTTGGTCTTTACCCAGATGACGTCATTCAAAATCCAGAATCCGAGATCCTGGAGTGTGGCGCCGACCCGAAAAATATTATGATAGGACCCGATGACCCAGATGGCCCCGTCCGGTTTCAGCACGCGACGCGCTTCATTGAGCCAATCGCGGGTAAACCGGTCATAAGATGCAAAATCATCGAAGCGGTCCCAATCGTCATCAACCCCGTCGACACGGCTATTGTCAGGGCGGGTGAGTTCGCCGCCGAGCTGCAGGTTGTATGGCGGATCTGCGAAAATCAGATCGACGCTTGCCTCTGGCAAATTGCTCATGACCTCAATGGAATCGCCGCGAATGATCTTGTTGAGGTGTGGTTTCAACAGATCGCCCGCGCGATTTGAGTCTGCAGTTAATTTTTTTTGCGGCATCGTTCCGCCTCCCGACAAAGGCGGCGGAGTGTGAGTCAGCGCGAGTCCCGCGTCAAGTGGTGAAAAAGAGATTCTGTAAGTGTAAACAACTTGTTAACACGTCTTAAGAAGAAGTTAACAGCGGATCAGGTGCCGTGTTGTTAAGGCGTTTATACACTGGCGAGAAAGATCGGCGGTGATGGGGTGTCACGCCAAAGGCGTCGAGCGCGTCAGTATGGGCTCGCGCGCCATAGCCCTTATTGCGCTCCCACGCATATTGCGGGAACTCGGCGGCAAGCTCTTTCATCATCCGGTCGCGGGTGACTTTGGCAATGATCGATGCCGCCGCGATAGAAAGCGACAGCGTATCTCCCTTCACCACCGTATAGGTCGGGCACGCCAGGCGCGGTTTGATGTTGCCATCGACAATGCACACGCTAGGCGGCACAGGCAGGTTGGCCGTCGCCCGTGACATCGCGATCAAACTCGCCCGCAGAATGTTGAGCTGATCAATTTCTGTAACCGACGCGACACCGACGCCAATTCGCGCCGTTTTCCATAAGGCGGCGGCAAGATCGCTGCGGCGTTTTTCCGTCAGTTTTTTCGAATCCTTCAGCCCCGCCGGTGTGCAATTCGGATTGAGGATCACCGCAGCAGCGACAACTGGCCCGGCAAGAGGACCGCGCCCGGCCTCGTCAATGCCGGCAACGAGCCCGTCAAAACCTTCCTCTATGTCGAAGTTTGGCGCGTCGGCCATCGTCGCGCATCCTGTCGTGACGTCGAAACAATCCTTTTATTCTAACCATGGTCTCAGTTCTGAAACAGCGCCAGCTGATCGCCTTTTTCCACAGGCGGGCGAAAATGCGCCGTTGAAAGCTCTGGAATCTCCGCCGAAAAGCCAAGCCGCCGCCGCGCTGCCCTGAAACGTGCCTGGATCAGGCGTGCGGTTTCCTCGCGCGGTGCCCTGGCTCTTGACCAATCCGGATCATAATCTCGGCCGCCATTCATATCGCGTATGTGGCGCATCACGCGCGCTGCCCTGTGGGGAAAGGCGCTCTCCAGCCATTCACGAAATAAGGGGGCAACTTCCTTTGGCAATCTGATCACCGTATAGGCGACAAAGGCAGCACCGGCGTCTTTGGCTGCGGCAAGAAGGTCTTCTAATTCATGGTCGTTCAGCCCAGGGATAATTGGCGCTGTCATGACGCCGGTCGGTATGCCGGCACTGGCAAGCCGGCGAACGGCGGTTAGCCGTTTGTGGGGCGCACACGCACGCGGTTCCATGGCACGAGATAGAGAAGGGTCCAGACTTGTTATCGACAGCATTGCCCTGGCGGCATTATAGGCCGCCATTTCCGCGATGAGATCCATGTCACGTTCAATCAGAGCTGATTTCGTCAGGATCGAGACGGGATGTTTAAAATCCCGCAATACCGACAGCACGCTGCGCATCAGCCGGC
>SHAI01000028.1 GCA_004213235.1 Parvularculaceae bacterium | reverse complement strand
TCCAGTCCAATCGGGTTTGATCCGAGCCCGGCGGTTAGACCAGAGGTATGAATGAACCGGCCAATAACGCCATCGGAACCAGGTTCTGGAAAATAGGCGATTGCAGCCCCCGTTTTATCGACCACCACCTCAAAGAGTGGCGCATCAGCGGATGCCTTGAGCGCTGAAGCAGCTACTTCTTGAGGCGGCGACGACGCCTCCATCGGCGCGCAGGCACACAACAAAAGCAGCGTCCCAAAACCGGTTAATAGCGATCGCATCGACACATCTCCTCGTTCTGTGAGACCCTTCATAGCACAAAAGCCGACCATGCCGCGTGTGTCATCCGCCGTTGCCGGGCGGACATGAGATTCCTATAGTGATTTGAGAAAAAGAGCCCAGCGACGGTTTGGCGTCAGACCGTCGTTTTTCTTTGGGCGTACAACCCTGAGGGGATTTTTGATGAAGTTCGACGGCACAAGTTCCTATATTGCAACCGATGACCTGAAAATCGCGGTCAATGCCGCGGTCACGCTGGAGCGTCCACTCCTGATCAAGGGCGAACCCGGAACAGGCAAGACTGTGCTGGCTGAGCAGGTCGCTGAATCTCTGGGTGTCCCCTTGCTGGAATGGCACATCAAGTCGACCACCAAAGCGCAACAGGGCCTTTACGAATATGACGCCGTTGCCCGACTTCGCGATTCGCAGCTTGGCGAAGAACGCGCACGGGACGTAAAAAACTACATCAAACGCGGCAAACTGTGGGATGCTTTCACCGCAGAGCAACGCCCAATTCTTCTGATTGACGAGATCGACAAAGCTGACATCGAATTCCCCAACGATCTCCTTCAGGAACTCGATCGGATGGAATTTTATGTCTACGAGACCAACGAAACGATAAAAGCGGCCGTGCGTCCCATCGTCATCATTACCTCAAACAATGAAAAAGAGCTGCCAGATGCTTTTTTGCGCCGGTGCTTCTTCCACTACATAAAATTTCCCGATGCAGAAACGATGGACCAGATCGTTGGCGTTCACTTCCCCGGAATTAAAAAGCGCATCGTTTCAGACGCCCTGAAGATCTTTTACGAGATGCGGGAGGTGCCGGGGCTCAAGAAAAAACCGTCAACATCGGAATTGCTAGATTGGTTAAAGTTGATCCTCGCCGAAGATCTGCCCGAAGAAATTCTGACGGAGCGGGATCCGCGCAAAGCCATCCCCCCCCTTCACGGGGCGCTCCTCAAAAATGAGCAGGATGTTCACTTGTTTGAACGCCTGGCATTCCTTGCGCGCCGCGAAGGCGTGTAATTCGACCTAGGACCGGTCGACACGGGGCAAGGCAATCTCTACATAGCCGGTAGCCTGAAGGCGCAGGCATAGCGGCGTGGAAGTTCGTAACTCGTGTCAGACCATTCAAATAATACTCAATTCGCAGATCCGGATGCGGCACGCGCAAACGCCGATCGTGGCTCATCCTTTGCGTCGGAATTAGAGCGCGATAAAACCCACCGCGAAAAAGCGCGATCTATCCAGCCCTTGCGCCGGCTGGTCCCGTTCGTGACGCGCTATCCCGGACTGCTCGCCGGGTTCGCTTTCTTCCTGGTTGCCGCATCGACACTGACGCTTGTTCTGCCTGCCGCATTCCGCCTTGTCGTCGATTGCGGTTTCTCCGGGGCAACGACATCCGCGTCCTGTACAAGATTCCCTCTCGGAGACGACCTGTCCGCTTACTTTATAGCCGGGATCGGTGTTGCCCTGTTACTCGGGCTCGCCAGCGCTTTTAGATATTATTTCATCAGCCGATTGGGCGAGCGTGTGGTCGCGGACCTGCGCCGGGCGGTTTATGACCATTTGCTGACACTCAGTCCGGGCTTTTACGCGACCGTTCGGACAGGCGAAGTCTTATCTCGCCTGACCACGGACACCACTCTTATTCAAACTGTCGTCGGCTCATCCATATCCGTTGCCTTACGAACCGTGGCGACAACAATCGGCGCACTTTTGTTAATGATCGTCGTAAGCTGGAAACTTTCGCTTCTCGTTCTTGTCGGAACACCGGTCATCATTGGGCCAATCATACTGTTTGGTGCCCGGGTGCAAAGACTATCGCGGTCAAGCCAAGACCGGCTCGCCGACGCATCGGCCCGCGCGAGTGAAGCATTGCGGAACATAGAAACCGTTCAGGCCTTTACCCGGGAGCCAGAAGAAAAATTACGTTTCGGCAGAACGGTGGAAGCTACTTTTAATGTCGCATTGCGGCGGATCCGCGTGCGCTCGGTGATGACAGCGGTCATTCTTTCATTAATATTGGCGGGCCTTATCGCTGTCCTTTGGTTCGGTGCAGTGCAAGTTCAGGCAGGGTCCATAACCCCTGGCGCGATGACGCAGTTCGTCATGTACGCCTTCATCGCCGTTTCCGGCGTTGGGATTATGACGGAAACCTATGCTGAAGTGATGCGCGCAGCAGGAGCCACCGAACGCCTTATGGAAATGCTTGCCGCGAAGAGCGATATCACCGCGCCAGCTGATCCGAAAAGTTTGCCCGCCAACACGGCCGGCGCAATAGACTTCAATGATGTGTCATTTGCTTACCCATCGCGGCCGGAAGTTCAGGCCCTTCATGGCGCCTCCCTGGATATTCCCGCCGGTTCCACCGTTGCCCTTGTCGGTCCGTCCGGTGCCGGTAAAAGCACCATATTTCAATTGCTGATGCGATTTTACGACCCCAAAAGCGGTGTGATAAATTTCGACGGGCTTTCCCTGACATCGCTTAACCCGCGTGACGTTCGCCGCTCTATCGCCGTCGTACAGCAAAACGCCCCACTTTTTTCCGGTACGGCGGGCGACAATATTCGCTTCGACGACCCCGATGCGAGCGAGACAGACATCATCGCGGCCGCCAAAGCGGCCAATGCTCATGATTTCATCAGTGCCCTGCCAAACGGATATGACACCGAGCTTGGCGAAGATGGGGGAACCCTTTCGGGCGGCCAACGCCAACGGATCGCGATCGCCCGCGCTATTTTGCGCGACGCACCTGTACTTCTCCTGGACGAAGCAACAAGCGCACTGGATTCAGAAAGCGAGCGGGCCATTCAAGATGCGTTTGAGCACCTGTCAAAAGACCGGACCACAATCGTCATTGCCCACCGACTCGCCACCGTATTGAAAGCAGACAAAATCATCGTGATGGATGAGGGGCGGATTGTTGATCAGGGAACGCACCAAGAATTACTTGCGAAAAATGGTCTTTATACCCGCCTTGCTGAGTTACAATTGGGTGCCAATGCCACACAAGCCGTTGGTGCCGCGGAATAAATTCGGGCAGCGGTGACCGACACCCTCTCATCGACAGGTACGGCATCGCATAGGCATGGCATTGTAAAGGCACTGCATCGCATAGGCGCGGCGCTGAGTTCGACAATCATTACGCCGCTATAGAATTGAAGTAACGCCGCACACGGCCGTTTAAAAAAATATCCCGTTGAGAAATGATACGAATTCTCACCTTCCATCCAGAGGCGCATTTACCGGAATCGCGGTTCGTCGACAAACCGTTCGCAAAGTAAAGCTGGACTTTAACCGCTCAACACCGGGCAGCGCGGTGAGTACCTCGCTATGGATCCGTTCATAGTCTTCAACATCCACACATAAAATGCGCAACAGATAGTCGCTGTCACCGGACATCAGCGCGCATTCCATAATCTCTGGCGTTTCCAGGACCGCCGCTTCAAATGCCTGAAGTGTCGCGCTGGCCTGATCGCGCAATGTCACCTGGACATAGGCGCTGGTCCGGAAGCCGAGTTCTCTGGCGCTTAAGATTGCCGCATATCGGTTGATGACCCCGAGCTGCTCCAACGCCTTCACCCGCTTATGGCACGCCGACAAAGACAAACCGACAGCTTCGCCAATATCCTGAAACGACCCGCGCCCATCTCTCTGAAGATAGTCAAGGATTTTTAGGTCAAACCGATCGAGTCGAATATCTTTTCGCATTTCCGCACTTATTTTGTATATTTTCTCTTTTTCGGGGAAATACGAAAGAAAATCAACAAGATCTTTCCTCCGTCCGGAACTATCGTGCCCGCAACCAGGAGGCAATCATGAAAATTGGCGTACCAACCGAAATAAAATCTATGGAATATCGTGTCGGGCTTACCCCCGACAGCGTCGCAGAACTGACCTCTCGCAATCATGAAGTCTATGTTCAGGCCGGTGCTGGCGAAGGGGCTGGTCTACAAGACACTGACTATCTGGCAGCGGGCGCATCATTATTATCCTCTGCCGAGGAAGTATTTGAAACCGCTGACATTATCGTCAAAGTCAAGGAACCTCAGCTGAACGAATGCGCGATGCTGAAGGAACATCATACGCTGTACACCTACCTTCATCTAGCTGCCGATAAACCGCAGGCTGAGGCGCTTTGTGCGTCGGGGTGCCTCGCCATTGCCTATGAAACCGTGACGAGCCCCTATGGTGGCCTGCCATTGCTGCAACCGATGAGCGAGGTAGCTGGGCGGATGTCCGTGCAAGTTGGCGCGGCCTCTCTGCTGAAGAGTGGCGGCGGTGCCGGTCGCCTGCTTGGCGGCGTCCCTGGCGTTGCTCCAGCGAGCGTTGTCATACTGGGCGGCGGGGTTGCCGGCGAAAATGCATTGCAAATGGCGATTGGCGCGCGGGCAGACGTGACAATTTTTGAACGCTCCCTGCCCCGCATTGCAGAGCTTGACCGCGTTTATGGCGACCGGTGCAAAGTCGTTTACTCAACGAAAGCCGCTGTCGAAAAAGCTGTTTTCGAAGCAGACCTTGTTGTTGGCGCGGTACTCATTCCCGGCGACGCAGCACCAAAATTGGTGACCCGTGACATGCTCCCGAAAATGAAGAATGGCTCCGTCATGGTGGATATTTCAATCGACCAGGGCGGTTGCTTTGAAACCTCGAAGCCAACAACTCACAGCGATCCAACCTATGAAATTGATGGGGTTGTCCACTATTGCGTCGCGAATATGCCGGGCGGCGTTCCCCTCACATCAACTTATGCCCTCAACAACGCAACCCTGCCGCATTTGCTACGGCTCGCCGATATGACGCCAACGGCCGCGCTTGCCGCGGATGAGCATCTACGCGGCGGCGTGAATGTATGGAACGGGCAGATCACCCATGAGGCGGTTGCCAAAGCACTTGATATGCCATTCGTTCCCTATACCTCTTAATGAAGCCTCGACCATCTGGTAAAACCTGGCTCGTTCGACGTTTAATATACTGACAAAACGCTCACCTGCACCACGCGGGTCCGCCGGTATTTCGAACGAGCCAATACAGTTTAATATCAAACTGTGTTATACTGCGTTCTGCAGTAGGAACCGCCTGGCCAGAGGAAAACATGTCCACCAATCCCGATCAAGAAGGTCTGTTAAATGAGGTTAACGCCTTCTTGGCCGCCAATGCGGATGTTGAACAGATTGAATTACTGGCAAGCGATATCCCGGGAAATTTTTTCTCCAAACTGTTCCCAATTCGTATGCTGCCGGAATTGGCGAAGAACGGTCTTAATCTCCCGCGCGCAATGTATGTTTTAAGCACGGTTTCAGAATCCATGTCTGACGATGTTGGTCTTGGTGGAGAAGATGGTGACCCCGACATAAAAGTCACAATTGCACCAGGCACTTTGAGCCGCATCACATGGGGTGATCGCCCCCGCGCCCAAGCATTGGTAAAAAGCGCACGTGACAATATTGTCGTCGACCCGCGCGAGGTCTTGCGCCAGGTTATTGCACAGTACGCTGCGCATAACCTCCGGCCCGTCGTCGCCTTCGAACTGGAATTCACTTATTTTGACAATGATCGCAGCGGGGCGGGATCATTAAAAACCGTCAAAAACCCCCGCACCGGTCACGAAGATATCGCATCAATGTTACGCGCCGACCGTCTGGACGATTTCGAAACGGTCCTCACCGAAACCATCAAACATTGCGATGAGCAGGGCATTCCAACAACAACGATTTGCGCCGAATTCGGCGCTGGTCAGTTTGAAATTAATTTCCCTCACGATACTGATGCTCTTCAAGCGGCAGATTTCGCGCAATTGTTTCGGCGCACCGTAAAGTCGGTCGCACGCCGCCATGGCATGCGGGCAAGCTTTATGGCGAAACCTGATTTTGACCGCGCCGGAAACGGTCAACATATTCATGTAAGTGTGCTGGATCATGCCGGCAAAAATATTTTCAGCAATGGTGACACCCACACGCCAACGCTTATGCATGCGATAGGCGGCCTTTGTGCAACAGCACCGGAGGCGATGTCGTATTGGGCCCCCAATATCAACTCCTATCGCCGTTTCATGCCTGAAAACTGCGTTCCAACCGGGGCGACCTGGGCACATGAACATCGCCACATTGCTTTCAGAATTCCACTCGCAAATGGCGCCGCATGGCGAATTGAAAACCGCCTGCCCGGCGCGGATGCAAATTGCTATCTTACCCTGGCAACCACGCTCGCTGGCATTTTACACGGTATAGTGAACAAAATAATTCCGCCAGCGGAATCTAAGGGCGCGCCTGAAATGGACTATGATGGTTTCCCGCTAACGATGGATGACGCAATTCATGCAACGCGCGAGGGGAAAATCCTGGGCGACTATCTTGGTAATGACTTTAACGCGCTTTACGTCAACCATCGCGAGGGTGAACTAAAGTCCTTCGAGACATTCATATCCAAACGCGAACTAGACTGGTATCTTTGATACCTAAGAACACCCCCTATTGCGAGTTACGTCATGCTTGATACAAATGATCGCGAACATACAACATCCTATTATGCCGCCTCGCAGCGCGACAAGCTGCCCTTTGACACCCTGACATCGGATATAAGTACCGACATTTGCATCATCGGTGGTGGTCTGACTGGCGTTGCAACGGCCGTTGAATTATCCGAGCAGGGACATAAAGTAACGCTGCTGGAGGCGAATCGAATTGGCTGGGGCGCGTCCGGACGCAATGGCGGCCAAATCATCGGTGGATATGGCGGGCCGCTTTCATCAAACCCGGAAAAGGCGGACCGGATGCTTGGCAAAGGTGCCGGTGACTCTATTAACAAGATGGGCTTGGAATGCGTCGATATCATCCGAAAGCGCATTGAAAAATACCAAATCCAATGCGACCTGAAATGGGGTTATTTAAACGTCGCCCTGAAACAGCGCGAAATGAATGACCTGGCCGCTTACCATGACCAGCTGAAAGCAGAAGGTTACCCGCACAAGATCCGCCTTTTGGATAAAAAAGATGTACGGGAATATCTTGGTACCGACCGGTATATAGGCGGTGTCGCAGACGACGGCTGGGGGCACTTACAAGTCCTCGATCTATGCAAAGCGCAGGCCCGCATTGCCGAACAGCTGGGCGCATCCATCCACGAGCAGTCACTTGTGACATCGATCGAATATGGAACAAAGGTTCGTGTTCACACCGCCAAAGGAACTGTTTCAGCAAAAACAGTTGTGCTTTGCGGAAACGCATACCTTGCCAAAATGGCCCCGAAGCTCGCGCCCAAACTTTCGAACTTCGTCCTTCCCGCAACAAGCTATATGATCGCAACAGAGCCGCTGTCTGAGGAACTGGCGCATTCAGTCATGCCGCAAAATGTTGCGACGTGCGACCAGCGCACCGCGCTAGATTATTTCCGTTTAAGCGCTGACAACCGAATGCTGTTTGGCGGCGTGTCAAATTATCGCGCCACCCCGCCAAAATCAGTTACCGCCACACTCAGAAAAAAGATGCTGCATGTTTTCCCGCAGCTTGAAACGGCGCGAATTGACTACCATTGGGGCGGGTATATGGGCATCGGCATCAACAGGATACCCCAACTTGGTCAGCTGACGGATAATGTATTTTATGCACAGGCATATGGCGGCCATGGCGTTGCACCAACCCATATGTCCGGCCGGCTATTGGCGGAGGCGATTAATGGCGATCGGGAGAGGTTCGACCTTATTGCGAAGGTGAAGCATCTGCCATTTCCAGGGTTTAGTTTCCTCAGGCAATCGCTTTTCGCCAGCGGCATGTCATTCTATAAAATCCGGGACGCCCTCACCTAGCCACAGAGGTGAAGGCCTATTATCCGCGAAAATGAGCGGCTAATAATCCGCGTTATATGATTGCGTATCGACAATAATCAATTCGCGGTATTCCTCAGTCATGTCCCAAGTGCCGGTGAAGCCCTTTGGCACCATGAACATATCGCCTTCTTTGTAGGTTTGAGAATTTCCCGCTGTATCCGTCAGCACTAATTCTCCCTTCAGGACAAGGACGAATTCATCATATGTAAAAGGCTCATCTATTCGCAATTTTGCAGGGCCCGCCTCCCAGACCACGACGACGTTTTGCCCTTCAAACAGGGTTGTTTCGCTATTGCGCCGGGTTCCGCTTTCGACTGGTGTCCAATCAATATCAGGGAGTTTTTCCAGCGCCATTTCTTTGAGAGCATCAAACTGCCAAACGGACGGCGGCGGCGGTGATGCAACCGACTTTGCATTTGCGGCCCCGATTCCTACAGGCATATTCTGCACACAGAGCGTCATTACGCTTCCAGCAACAATACCACCAAATAGAAGTAGAAAATTCTTTGCGCGTTTAGCTGGTGCCATTACTTTGTGTCCCTGATTGGAATTGACGTCGCACGCCGATGTAAATCCGCGCGTCAAGACGGTAACAGTGCAGAAACATACCTGCAATGGTTATAACATTGAGCCGGTTTAAAAATGGAGCGCGAGGATGGGGTATAAAGAAACCCTTATGACCACGCGGATCCGGGACGTACGGACGACTTTAGAAAAAGAGGCAAGAAGCAAGACATCAAAAAGTCTTTAGGCCCATAATGCCCGCAGGCAAGGAACAATTACGCCAGCTAGCCCTAGCATTGATGCGCTCATACAGCACCTGGGCATTACCTTGCGCCAAGTTCACCTATTTGGGTTTAGCGCGGCCCTTCTTACCATCATACATCGCCGCGTCGGCAAGATCTAACGCCGCCTCAGCGCTTTCGCCGCGCCGAATGGGCGCAACACCAGCGGTGACAGTCACCGAGAAGGTTTTATCCTCTAGCGTAATTGGGGTTGAACGGACTATCTCCTGCAACGAGGCAACCTTTTCGCCGGCAATTTCCGGCCCCGCGTAATTGAAAACGACGCCGAATTCATCACCCCCCAACCGACCAATCACGTCCGATTCGCGAATATTTTGTTTAATAACACTTGCGACATGCTGAACAGCGAGATCACCGCCAGCGTGACCGTAATTGTCGTTGATGGACTTCATGTTATCGAGATCAAAAAACGCGAGCGAGGCCGGTTGCGGGTGGCGGTTGACGAGCGCCACGGTCCGATTGAGCTCCGTCACAAATGCCCGCCGATTGTAAACACCTGTCAGCGGATCGGTGTAGGCCATCTGGGTCAATTCTTCCATCCGCGCCTTCGTCACAGAAAGCTCCTGACGCAGGGATGAGACCTCCTGCATCAATTCCGTCAAGGCGCGCATGACACGCGGGGTTAGTTCCTCCTTGGGAATCCCCGCCACACTGACAGTGTCGTTCGGTGCAGTAGCCTGCGCGGCCGCATAGGCGGAATCTGCGCGCTTTTCGGGGGATGTGGCACGAACATTTGTGGTGCGCGCCTGTCTCTGATTACCGGTAATTTTCATTTCTGGCCGAACTCTCCGCCTTATTTGTTCCCATTATAGTGCCGACTCGTTCAATCGGCCTAATATTTCAAAATCGGCAACGACGTGTTGTCGTTTGGCCGCATCTAACCCTCCATTTAGCGCGTATGGCTTGAGTTTACGCGAACCGACGCGCAACACTTTTCATGTGCGTTAAAACCGAAAGCATTGCCCCTTTCTCAAGCCGCTGACGGTCAAGCGCATGTAGAGAAGCGTGGGCTCATTTCGCCCCCCGTCTGACAGCCTGCGCTTCTCGTCAGTGCCAATACGCGCGAATTTTCCGAATTTGCTTGAACAAGCCGCGCTCGCCCTGTAATCCGACGCCTTTTTCGGGAAAGCGAACACCATGGCGGCTAAATCCGATGCGCCCCTCGTCGGGGTGATTATGGGCAGCCGGTCTGACTGGCCGGTGATGATCAAAGCAACCGAGATGCTCGCGACCTTCGGCGTCCAGTACGAAACGCAGGTTGTCAGCGCCCACCGCACCCCAAAGCGTTTATTCGATTATGCGCACAGTGCCGCGTCACGCGGACTGAAAGTGATTATTGCCGGGGCCGGCGGCGCCGCGCATTTACCCGGCATGGCGGCGTCGATGACGGCCCTCCCGGTTATTGGCGTCCCCGTCGAAAGCAAGGCGCTGTCAGGATTGGACAGCCTTTTGTCTATCGTACAAATGCCAAAGGGCGTCCCCGTTCTCACGACCGCCATCGGCGCACCAGGAGCGCAAAATGCAGGGATCGCCGCCGCATCGATTATCGCGCTGGGCAATGACGACGTCGCACAAAAATTGTCGAACTGGCGCAGCGAACAAACCGACAGTGTGCCTTTGACCGTATCGGATTGAATTTCCGCGGGCACCGATAGCATGGGAGAGGTTTGATGACGAACCCCCAAACACCAATCGTCAGGCCCGGCGGGCGCATTGGCATTCTGGGCGGCGGCCAGTTGGCGCGTATGATATCGCTTGCAGCAACTCAGCTGGGCGTAAAGACCCATGTTTTTTCCGACACCGATGCCTCCCCCGTGGCCAATTGCGCGCAAATAACCGTTGCACAGTATGATGATCAAAGTGCACTGGAAAAATTTGCCAGCCAGGTCGATGTCATTACATACGAGTTCGAAAATGTCCCGGCATCAACACTGGAAATTTTGGCCACAACAGGCGTTCCCATTTCGCCGGGGCAACGTGCTCTCGCAACGGCGCAGGACAGATTGATTGAAAAGGACTTCATTCGCAGCATTGGCGCATCAACTGCGCCCTATGCGACAGTCAATGATGCTCCCTCTTTACGCGCAGCACTGAACAAAATTGGCACACCAGCTATCCTCAAGACGCGCCGGTTCGGCTATGATGGAAAGGGGCAGGTGCGCTTTGAAGCAGATCAGAAGATTACCGAGCGTATTATTGAAGATGCACTCTCGGACATCGCCAGAGCGCCGGCCATACTGGAAGGGTTCGTACCATTCGAGCGAGAGTTTTCCATCATTGGAGCTCGCAACCCCCATGGGCAAACCGCCTTTTTTGAACCAGCGGTGAATGAGCATCGCAGCGGCATCTTACATACCAGCACCCTGCCCGCCAATTTACCGTCCAAGACCGTGCGCCAAGGTGAAAGTATCGTCGAACGAATGCTAACAGCGCTGGACTATGTCGGTGTAATCGGCGTTGAATTTTTTGAACTAGGTAGTGGCGAAATCGTCGTAAA
The DNA here is from genome assembly GCA_004213235.1 of Parvularculaceae bacterium. Classification (GTDB taxonomy): domain Bacteria; phylum Pseudomonadota; class Alphaproteobacteria; order Caulobacterales; family Parvularculaceae; genus MED-G105. The sequence goes on along the minus strand of SHAI01000028.1, from coordinate 4,260 downwards.
CGAGTTTGCGCCGCGGGTTCATAATTCCGGGCACTGGACCCAGGACGCCGCAGCATGTTCCCAGTTTGAACAACATGTTCGGGCAATCTGCGGCTGGCCCCTTGGCGATACAACACGATTTGCAGACGTACAGATGATCAACCTCATTGGTGATGACGTGAATGCCTGGCATGATTATGTCGGTGTACCGAACAACGTATTACATCTTTACGGAAAGACTGACGCCAGACCCGGACGGAAAATGGGCCACGTCAATCGCCTGGACTTCTCTTGATTTACAGCGCAATCACCTTGTGTAGGGCCTCGCCTCCCAACCGACCGTAATCACCGCCAGGTTAAACCGGACGAATGCCCGCTCATTCATTTGAGTTCATGCACTGAAAACTCTATTTTTGCACGCTCCAACTTTTTTAAAGCCTATCGGGGTCGAGAAAGGTGCCGGATCGTCGGAAATTACCATCCCGCCTTATATTCGCTCTTTATACCAATAATTAAGGTTAATATACCCCTTCATATTTTACCTTTGTAAACCATACAATTTGTTCAAAATTTTACAAATCTAGCTCACCCTAAGCTCATAAAAAAATACAGGAGAACGATATCTGGAAAGGCGGGTAAAATGTACTATCAACTTATTTATGTGAGCGAACGACCAATCCATGTCAGCAATTTATGCCTTAGCTCAATCTTGCAGTCATGCCAAAAAAATAACCGCGAACTAGGCATAACTGGGGTCTTGTTATCTGAAAGCAGACATTTTTTTCACGTGCTAGAAGGCGAAGAAGCAGCGGTAAAAGCTACTTTTGAGAAGATTAAAAAAGACCCTCGGCATGCAGATATTCATATTTATTTGGAACGCCACAAAGAAAAACGTGACTTCGCTGAAACTTGGATGGCCTTCCGCGATATGAACGCGGATAACGCCGACAATAACTGCTTTGAGTTAACGCGCGACCTCGTACTGCGCCTTGCGCTAGCTGAGGCCGACGATATCATACATGGCCTGGTTATGGATTTTCTGGCCCTGTGCGGCACGCAAGACCAAGGTAAAACCACCGACACCCCTACGGCCGCTTAATATCACGACTGTAGCGAACTTTGGCGTAAGTTAGGAAAGGTCACTCACAACGCCCGCCCCTGCTGTTCGGCCCTGCGGACTGGCCAGCCACGCCTCGCAACAGGCTTTTGCGAGCGTCCTGATACGGAGAATATAAGACTGCCGCTCAGCAACGGATATAACACCGCGCGCATCCAGAAGATTAAACAAATGGCTTGCCCTGATACAGTGATCATATGCCGGTAGTGCAAGCCCCGCCCCCACCGTCTGCTCACATGCCGCCTCCGCCTCGCGAAACTGCCGGAACAGAACGTCCGTGTCAGCGAGGTCAAAATTATATCGGGAGAACTCAACCTCTTGCTGGTGAAAAACGTCACCATATGTGACGCCGTGACCATTGAAGTCGAGATCATAGCCATTATCGACGCCCTGCACATACATCGCTAATCGTTCAAGGCCATAGGTTATTTCCCCGGTCACAGGTCGGCAATCAAAACCGCCGACTTGCTGGAAATAGGTAAACTGCGTGACCTCCATGCCATCGCACCAAACTTCCCAGCCAAGCCCCCATGCCCCAAGGGTCGGGCTTTCCCAATCATCCTCAACGAACCGAATATCGTGCACGGAACGATCAATCCCAATTGCATCAAGGGATGCCAGGTAAAGATCTTGAATATTTTCCGGCGACGGCTTCAAGACCACTTGAAACTGGTAATATTGCTGAAACCGATTGGGGTTTGCGCCATGGCGGCCGTCCGTTGGCCGCCGACATGGCTGGACATAGGCGGCATTCCAGGGCTTGGGCCCCAGCGAGCGCAATGTCGTCGCGGGGTGAAACGTGCCAGCCCCCATCTCCATATCATAGGGTTGCAGGATAACGCATCCCTGCGCTGCCCAGTATTGTTGCAAAGTCAGGATCAAACCTTGGAACGAAAGGTCGCGCTTTAAGGCTGGATTACTGATGGACATGAGATAACCAAAGATTGTCAGCTGCGGAATGACGCTTAGGCGCAGCCCGGCAATGGGTCAAGACGACCGAAAATAAGGCGACTAAAAATAATGACGCCCCCGGGGGAGTCCTAGCACTACAAACGCCCAAGCGCCTCAACGATGCGGTTAGATTCTTCAATTGGCGGCAACACATTTAGCGCGTCCTGAAAAAACCCGATTGCAAAATCAGTTTGATCGCGCGACGCCGCAATAAGCGCCCGACCAACTAGCGCTTGCCAATTGTCTGGTGTGTAAGTGAGCAAACGTTTAAAGTCCGTATCAGCCGCTGAGAGATCACCAGCTGCGGCTTTGCAGAACCCAAGTTCCACCATCGCATCGAGCGCCCAGGCGTCATCTGCCAAACGGTTGAATGCGGACTCGCACGACGTATTATCAAGGGCAAAATTCAGTATCCGGCGCGCTTCCGCCTTGAGGTTCATCCCTTTTCCAAGGGGCACTAAGCTCTGACTATCAAGCAAAGTTGCAGGGACGTCGGCACGAGCCGGGGCATCGGCAGGTGCCGCCCCCACTGCAGGCTGAGCAAGATCCGGCTTCTTGGTTGGCGCAGATACCGTTAAAGGCGCGTGCGACGGGGAAACGTCAGCATTGGCCTGGGGCTTTGCCGCGGCAGGAACGCCCGGTGCAGGGCCAGACATCACCGGCGGCGTCAGTCGCTCCGGTTTGGCGAATGACATATCTAGCCTCTCCAACGGCCCCGCGACTGGCGAAATGCTCGCACCAGTATCAGCCAGCGATTTGTCGTTGGCATCGCCATTGATGCGTCCCTGCTCTAATTCATCAACTGCAGCTTCCGCATCAAGGAATTCTTCGGCTGCCCCTGACGGCTCAGGCACATCATCGGTCGCATTATTCTGAAAACCGTCATCATTCTGAAAACCGTCATCGGATGGGGTTTGCGACACGTTGGTTGCTGACTGCGCCCCTCTTCTGGAAGCTGGCACTTCCGTTTCACCCATAACTGAACCGAAATCGTCCTGCAGCAAGACAAAGTCGACGCATGTCGCAACATCATCGCCAGCCTGGCAGGTGCGAATCCGAGGCGCGCCAAGAACGCTCACCCGATCCAGAACGATCCGGCTTTCGTCTCCCATCGAAACAAGATCAATGCCAGAAATGTGCTGGCTACGAGATGACAGGTCGAGATGGATGTCTGCAGAAACCCCGCGAAGTACCAAACCACCATCTGCCGATTGGGCGATGTCGCATTTTGTACGACATAAAAAAGCCAGGCGCATTATTTCGTCATTCTCGCCGAGCTGTACGTCAGACAACGCATTTCGCCCGGCACCGGAATACTCTGAACCAGAGCGATCCGCCGCAGGTGCGCTTCGGGTGGTCGCTTTGGCGGCGTCGACAGCGTTTAATTGAGCCCCAACGGGGGCACTTGAGCTTTGCGCCAGCGTCTCCTCAACCGGGGCTTCTGCCGGGCGGTCTGGTAGCGCCGGCGACAATCGATCAGCTTGGACGGCCTGAGCGGACGCAACCCCGAACGGCAAAACGGACCCAGCTGCGATTGCCAAAACGCTGGCACACAGCCGGCATGCCTGGCCGATGGAAATGGCCGGGTCAAAGACGTGGCAATGTACCTTGGACAACGTCAAATAAAGGCCTCGTGTCACAAATGGAAAGCGCAGCGTAGCTCTTCTCAAACACTGCTTTGCTCCTGCATGAAAGGTCAGAGTTAATAAATTTACACAATTACCTCCCCCAACGAGGTCACTTTGCACGCATCCAAGGCGCTTAATCCGGATTACTTCGGAGATTTCAGAGACTTATAACGCCTGGAGAACGCGTCCTTTCACCAGACTTTTGAAGGATCGCACACCCGAAAATTCCCCGAACAAGACCGGGTCGCGCTCTATCATTTATTTGCTTTTTTGATCTCCGAAACGACTTTTGCGATCCTCATCGACATTATCGTTTGCATGTTGAAAAGGTTTGGATTGCCGCCCCCGCCACCATCATCGGCACCAGGCGGCGAAGGCTCCCAAGGCTTTAACTTCTCCGGCCGCTTCAACTCAACAAAATGTCTAAAACTTTCCGCATTCGGTCATGAGGCGTCCCCTGCCTACCGAGCTCCATTGCGAATGAACCCATTTTGGTTGCGGGTGATGAATGAACACCGGAACAGGATTTCGTCGCACTGCCGAAACTGCCACGCAGCAGCAATTTCCCGCCTTAATACAACCTAT
>SHAI01000027.1 GCA_004213235.1 Parvularculaceae bacterium | reverse complement strand
ACGATTACGCCTATTTCAGGTTGAACGGATCAACCAGGCCCCGCGTAATCCGGCAAGGCTAGCGCCCGCGACACGGTTGGGATAGGGTTTTTTGTGATCCAAACGCTTAGCCAAACGTATTGCCTTCATGAGTGCAATATTGACAGCGGAGCGAACGGCTGGAGTTTTGTTAACCAACGTGTCGCCCGTGAAGAAAACAACAAACAAAGACGCGTCGCTTTCCGAAGCGATGTCCGCTCTGCTTGTCCGCGTGGCAACATCCGCGGACCGTTCGGCTTTTGCGGAGCTCTACGATTATTTCGCTCCTCGGATTAAAGGTTATCTGATGCGCGCAGGCGCGGCGTCGGATCTTGCCGACGATATCGCGCAGGAAACGATGCTGAAAGTATGGCGCAAAGCGGCCATGTACGACCCGGCCAAGGCTGGCGCGTCCACATGGATTTTCACAATAGCGCGTAATCTGCGCATAGACGCTGCGCGGCGCGCGGCAAAACCTGCCCTCGATTCAGAAGAACCCATGCTGCAACCGGAACCTGAGCCGCAGGCCGATGCTGAAATCGCCCGAGCGCAGCGAGACGCAAAGATTAGAGAAGCGTTCAGCGCTCTCCCCGCCAATCAATATGACGTTGTTCGTCTGCATTTCATCGAGGATGCCCCTCATTCAGAAATCGCCGAACGGCTTGATTTGCCATTGGGCACCGTAAAATCGAGGCTCAGACTGGCATTCGCAAAGATAAGGAAGGAACTTGGTGACCTCGATGCGTAAAATCAGTCATCATCCGAAATCAGAAACACTCGCGGATTTCGCCGCTGGTCGCCTTGACGAAGCGCGCGCAGTTGTTATCGCAACGCACATCTCAATCTGCGAAGAATGCAGAACTGCCGTGGCAGATTTCGAGGCACTTGGCGGTATTTGCCTTGAGACCACCGAGCCAGAGCCAATGGCAGAAAACGCGTTAGCGGATTTCTGGGCGCGTGCCGGCGAGCAGGATCCATTGAAGCCGGCCTCGACAATTGTCGCAGCAAATGATTTCGATCTCGCCAAGGCGCGGCCACTCGCCGCGTATTTGCCCACGTCATTAGAGTCATTAAATTGGCGCACTGTCGCGCCGGGCGTTTCTCAGCACGTACTTGATGCGGAAGGGTATCGCTCCGGTGTCTTGCGGCTACTGAAAATTTCTCCTGGAACCCAATTGCCGAAGCACACCCATAGCGACGAAGAGCTGACCCTTATCTTGCGCGGTGCTTACCGCGACGAGATCGGAGAGTTTCGGGCGGGCGATCTTGCAGATTTAGACGAAGATACCCTCCATACGCCGACGGCAATCGGCGAGGAAGACTGCATCTGTCTGATTGCGACCAATGGGCCGCTGGTCTTCAAAGACCTGTTTGGTCGGCTTGCTCAGCCCTTTGTCGGGCTCTAACGCCCTTACCAATTCGAAAAATGCACTCGTTCTAGCGCCCCTCCCCGGCATGAGCAGAACGCAGAGCCTTCTGTGCGGGAACCACGGACGGCACATCAAGCTGCTTAACGGCAAGCCGCCTGATGCACCGCAAGAAGGTATTGCGCGGAATTGTCGTGATCACCATGCCGACTCTCGCCACATCACGGGCCCGGATCATATCCAGCACAGTCAACGGAAAACCCTGGACAATAAAAAACCGGCCCATCATGTAAAATGGGCCGGTTGTTCGTAAGCGCAGCGTTTTCAGTGTTGATTACTCTGCCACGCCTGGCTCAATCACGTCTTCTCCAGCAGGAGAAACCGGCGTTGTGCCAAAAACTTCTTCAACGTCTGGCAGATCACTTGCGATACTTGGTGCAGGAAGCGCTTCCGCCGCACGCTTCTCCCGCTCAGCAATCAAAACAGAATCACGTTTTTCTGCCTCAATCTGATGTTCGGTCATCATGCCGCCGGTGCCAGCTGGAATGAGACGGCCGACGATGACGTTTTCTTTAAGGCCTTCCAACGAATCCACTTTGCCGTTGACGGCCGCATCTGTCAGGACACGTGTTGTTTCCTGGAACGATGCTGCAGATATAAACGACCGCGTTTGCAAGGACGCTTTGGTAATGCCAAGCAGGACAGGCGATCCTTCCGCTGGTCGCTTGCCGTCATTTATCAGCTTCTCATTGACTTCCTCAAACTCGATCTTGTCGATCTGTTCATCCTTGAGGAACAGAGAATCGCCGGGCGAGGTGATCTCGATTTTCTGCAACATCTGACGAACAATGACTTCGATGTGCTTATCGTTGATCGGCACGCCCTGTAGACGATAGACCTCCTGAATTTCTTCGATCAGGAAGTCGGCCAAGGCCTCAATCCCCATGATCTGAAGAATATCATGCGGCGCGGGGTTACCATCCATCAGGTATTCGCCCTTGCCGATAAAGTCGCCGTCCTGAACGGTAATATGACGACCTTTTGGCACAAGATAGTCAATCGGCTCCGCACCTTCTTCCGTAGGCAGAATGCGAATTTTCCGCTTGTTCTTGTAGTCACGGCCGAACTCAACATGGCCGTCAGCTTCGGCGATGATCGCGTGATCTTTAGGACGTCGCGCCTCGAATAATTCGGCAACCCGCGGAAGACCACCGGTGATATCTCGCGTCTTGGCACCTTCCGTTGGGATCCGCGCCAAAGTATCGCCAACGCGCACCACGCCGCCGTCTTCGACAGAAAGGATTGCCCCGACCGGAAGCGTGTATCGTGCCTCACCGCCGGTCGACAATTTCAATGGCTCACCTTCGTCATCCACTAGCAAGATCGCTGGCTTCATGCCGGACGCCCGAGGGTTAGAGCGCCAGTCCATGACTTCACGGCTCGCAATACCCGTCGCCTCGTCAGTGACAACCTGAACGGAGAAGCCTTCTTGAAGGTCTTCAAACCTAACCTTACCGGCAACTTCCGTCATAATCGGCACAGTATATGGATCCCAGTCAGCAATACGCTGACCGCGTTCCACACTCGCCCCTTCAGCAACCCGCAATCTTGTACCGTAGGTGACCTTGAAGGAAGCCTGCTCAGCTTCATCCTTATCGACAACCTTGAGGAGCATGTTCCGCCCCATGACCATCACATCACCATCAGAGTTGGTGACGAGATTTTCGTTCTCGAACTTCAATACGCCATCATGGCTTGATTCAATAAACGACGTATCACCAACCTGCGCCGTACCGCCAATGTGGAACGTCCGCATCGTGAGCTGTGTACCCGGCTCACCGATAGATTGTGCCGCGATTACGCCAACTGCTTCGCCAATGTTCACGGCCGAGCCGCGCGCCAGGTCGCGACCATAACACTTGGCACAAATCCCCGATTTAGCCTCACATGTCAGCGGCGAGCGTACACGGACTTTCTTGACACCAGCTATTTCCAGCCGTTCGCCCGCTGTTTCATCGATTTCCTCGCCTGCAGCGACGATGATAGACCCATCTTCTGGATCAACAATGTCATCGAGTGCCGTTCGACCAAGGACACGCTGCCCAATTGGCACAATGGTCTCACTGCCCTGAATAACCGCATCCAGCGTGATGCCTTTATCCGTACCACAATCGATTTCACGAATAATGCAGTCCTGGGCCACATCGACAAGACGGCGGGTGAGATAACCTGAGTTTGCCGTCTTCAGCGCCGTGTCTGCAAGACCTTTACGCGCACCGTGGGTAGAGTTGAAGTATTCAAGAACGGTCAACCCTTCCTTGAAATTCGAAATAATCGGCGTCTCGATAATCTCGCCAGACGGCTTGGCCATAAGGCCACGCATGCCAGCAAGCTGTTTCATCTGCGCTGGCGAACCACGCGCACCTGAGTGAGACATCATGTAGACCGAATTGACGGGCTTCTCGCGGCCGGTCTCCTGATCGACCTGCACAGACGAAATCTCCGCCATCATAGCGTCAGCGATTTTATCCGTACACTTCGCCCAAGCGTCGACGACCTTGTTATACTTCTCGCCCCGGGTGATGAAACCATCCGCATACTGCTGTTCATAATCTCGAACCGAAGCACGCGTCTCTTCAACCAAATCCTGTTTCGCCGCCGGGATAACCATATCGTCCTTGCCGAACGAAATACCGGCTTTACAAGCTTCCCTAAAGCCAAGATCCATGATCCGGTCAGCGAAAATAACAGTCTCTTTCTGACCACAATGCCGGTAGACCGTATCGATCAGCCCCTGGATTGTTTTCTTGATCAACAATTGGTTGACTACATCGAACGGCACACGGCCGGATTTTGGAAGCAGCTGCGCAAGCTTCATCCGCCCCGGGGTGGTTTCAACGATGGTACGCACCGTCGATCCGTCCTCGGCTGTTGCATCCCAGCGCGCCTTGATTTTCGCATGCAGCGTGACCGCACCGGCCTCCAGAGCGTGATCAATCTCGGACATGGAACCGAAGACCATGCCTTCGCCTTGTTCATTGTCCTTCTCGATCGTGATATAGTAGAGCCCCAGAACAATATCCTGAGACGGAACAATAATCGGCTTACCATTGGCAGGTGAGAGAATATTGTTCGTGGACATCATTAGAACGCGGGCTTCGAGCTGTGCTTCCAGTGACAGTGGCACGTGCACAGCCATCTGGTCGCCGTCAAAGTCCGCGTTAAACGCCGTACAGACAAGCGGGTGAAGCTGGATCGCTTTACCTTCGATCAATTTCGGCTCGAAGGCCTGGATCCCAAGCCGGTGCAATGTCGGTGCCCGGTTCAACATCACCGGATGCTCGCGGATTACCTCGTCGAGGATATCCCAAACTTCCGGGCGCTCTTTCTCAACAAGCTTCTTTGCCTGTTTCACCGTGGCAGACAGGCCCTTCGCATCGAGCCGCGAATAAATAAACGGCTTGAATAGCTCCAGCGCCATTTTCTTCGGCAAGCCGCACTCATGCAGCTTCAATTCAGGACCAACCACGATCACCGAACGGCCGGAATAGTCAACGCGCTTGCCGAGCAGGTTCTGACGGAAACGGCCCTGCTTACCCTTCAGCATGTCGGAGAGGGATTTCAACGGACGTTTGTTCGTGCCGGTAATGACACGGCCGCGGCGGCCATTATCAAACAGCGCGTCTACAGATTCCTGCAGCATGCGCTTTTCGTTCCGTACAATGATGTCCGGCGCACGCAGTTCAATCAAGCGCTTCAGGCGATTATTACGGTTGATGACCCGGCGGTACAGATCATTCAGATCAGAGGTCGCAAAACGACCGCCGTCCAGCGGCACAAGCGGGCGCAATTCCGGCGGGATCACCGGAATAACGGTCATGATCATCCATTCGGGGCGATTATTGGATTCAATAAACGCGTTGATGAGCTTCAACCGCTTGGCAAGTTTCTTTGGCTTCAGTTCCGTTGTCGCCTCGGCGATTTCGACTTTCAACTGCGCAGCGATTGCCTCCAGATCCAGCGAGATCAGAATTTCACGGATCGCTTCTGCGCCAATGCCGGCTGTGAAGGAGTCTTCGCCATACTCTTCCTGGGCCGCCATGTATTCTTCTTCGGTGAGCATCTGGTGCTGCTCAAGAGAAGTCAGGCCAGGTTCGATGACGATATAGTTTTCAAAATACAAAACCCGCTCGACATCCTTCAGCGTCATATCGAGCATGAGCGCGATCCGCGAAGGTAGCGATTTCAGGAACCAGATGTGCGCCACCGGTGCGGCAAGTTCGATATGACCCATCCGGTCACGTCGTACCTTGGTGAGGGTAACTTCCACACCGCACTTCTCGCAAACAATGCCCTTGTACTTCATGCGCTTATACTTGCCGCACAAGCACTCATAATCCTTCACCGGGCCAAATATCCGAGCACAGAACAGACCATCCCGCTCCGGTTTGAAGGTACGGTAGTTAATGGTCTCAGGCTTTTTAATTTCACCATAGGACCAGGAGAGTATTTTCTCCGGGCTCGCCAGCGAAATACGGATCTGGTTGAAGGTCGGCGGCGCAGCTGCCGGATTGAATACGTTCACCATTTCCTGAGACATAAGCAGGCTCCTCGTCGGTGCGGCTGATCAGACCGCGGAAAAAATTTAACTCATTAGCAGACGCGCAAACTATCGCGCGTCCGCATGCATGGGTGAGAGGCAGATCGCCCCCCTTCCCCACGCTTTATCCTGTCTGCAGCTCAACATTGAGGCCGAGCGAGCGCATCTCTTTCACGAGCACGTTGAAGCTCTCAGGGATACCAGCTTCGAAACTGTCATCGCCGCGAACAATTGCTTCATAAACCTTGGTTCGGCCTGCAACATCGTCCGATTTGACAGTCAGCATTTCCTGCAACGTGTAGGCCGCGCCATATGCTTCCAATGCCCAGACCTCCATTTCGCCGAAACGCTGGCCGCCGAACTGCGCCTTGCCGCCCAGAGGCTGCTGGGTAACGAGGGAATACGGTCCAATGGAACGAGCGTGAATCTTGTCGTCGACAAGGTGATGCAGCTTCAGAAGATATTTGTAACCAACGGTTACATCGCGGGCGAACGCTTCACCCGTCCGGCCATCGAACAGGGTTGACTGCCCTGAATCATCGAGACCGGCTTTCTTCAGCATCTCAACAATGTCCGGCTCACGGGCACCGTCAAAGACCGGTGTTGCCGCTGGAACACCGCGCTCCAGATTGCCGGCAAGCTCCTTCAACTCTTCATTCGAACGCGGAAGCGCCTGGTCCTCGCCGTAGACGTCCTTGAACTTCTCGATCACATCGTCACGAGAGGCCGTGCCGCGATCCCAGGCTTCAACAACCTCAGAAATCTGACGACCAAGCCCCCGGCACGCCCAACCGAGGTGGGTTTCAAGGATCTGGCCGACATTCATACGTGACGGCACGCCAAGCGGGTTCAGCACGATGTCAACTGCCGTCCCGTCTTCCAGGAATGGCATGTCTTCGATTGGTGCGATGCGAGAAATCACACCCTTGTTGCCGTGGCGTCCTGCCATTTTATCGCCGGGCTGCAGCTTTCTTTTGACCGCAACGAAAACCTTGACGATCTTCATCACACCCGGTGGCAATTCATCGCCGCGCTTCAGCTTGTCAACTTTGTCTTCAAAGCGTTTTTCGAGGCGATCCCGGCTCTCGTCATATTGCTTCTTCAGCGCCTCAACCTCGCCCTGGGCCGCTTCATCGGCGAGCGCAATCTTCCACCATTGCCCGCGGGTGAATTCCGCCAGCGATGTCTCAGTAACAACGCCTTTGTCAAAGCCCTTCGGACCTGACACGGCTTCCTTGCCGATCAAAAGGGTTTGAAGGCGGGAGAAAATGCTCCGCTCAAGGATTGCCAGTTCGTCGTCGCGGTCCTTTGCGAGGCGGTCAATTTCTTCACGCTCAATGGCAATCGCGCGCTCGTCTTTATCAACGCCGTGACGGTTGAACACGCGCACATCAACGATTGTACCTGACGCCCCTGGCGGCAAACGCAAGGACGTATCACGAACATCAGATGCTTTTTCACCAAAGATCGCCCGGAGAAGTTTTTCCTCCGGTGTCATTGGCGATTCGCCTTTCGGCGTGATCTTGCCAACAAGAATATCGCCCGGATGCACTTCTGCACCGATCGCCGTGATACCGGCTTCGTCGAGATTGCGTAGTGCTTCTTCCGAGACATTTGGAATGTCGCGGGTGATCTCTTCCGGCCCGAGTTTTGTGTCTCGCGCCATGACTTCGAATTCTTCGATATGGATCGACGTAAACACATCGTCACGAACAATCCGCTCACTAATCAAAATCGAGTCTTCGAAATTATATCCGTTCCAAGGCATAAACGCGACCAGCACGTTCTTCCCGAGCGCCAACTCCCCAAGATCTGTCGACGGACCATCGGCAACAACATCACCTTCACGGATAACGTCGCCGATTTTCACCAAAGGACGTTGGTTGATACAAGTCGACTGGTTGGAGCGTTGGAACTTACGAAGATTGTAAATGTCCACGCCAGGCTTGGTTGGGTCCGTTTCCTCGGTTGCGCGCACAACAATACGCTGAGCATCAACTTGCTCAACAATACCTGGGCGGCGCGCCGCAACGGCGGCACCGGAATCGCGCGCCACAATTGCTTCCATGCCGGTACCGACATAAGGCGCTTCGGCCTGTAGTAATGGTACGGCCTGACGTTGCATGTTAGACCCCATAAGGGCCCGGTTCGCATCGTCATTTTCCAGGAACGGGATCAATGCCGCCGCAACGGACACAAGCTGCTTTGGCGAAACGTCGATGTACCCAACATCCTCACGCGGCACCAGGGTCGCCTCGCCAGCGATGCGACAGTTGACGAATTCGTTCTTCAAAATGCCGTTTTCGTCGATGTCCGCATTGGCCTGAGCAACAGCAAAGCGCTGCTCTTCCATGGCTGAAAGATAGACAACTTCGTCCGTCACCTTCGCGTCTACAACGCGGCGGTAGGGGCTTTCGATAAAGCCGTATTTGTTAACCTGGGCGTGGGTTGCCAGGGAATTGATCAATCCAATATTTGGCCCTTCCGGGGTTTCAATCGGACAGATACGGCCATAGTGCGTCGGGTGAACGTCTCGCACTTCGAAGCCTGCACGTTCGCGGGTCAGGCCGCCAGGCCCAAGCGCTGAGAGACGACGCTTGTGCGTGATCTCCGAGAGCGGGTTGGTCTGGTCCATGAACTGAGACAATTGCGAAGATCCGAAGAACTCGCGCACGGCCGCCGCAACAGGTTTGGCGTTGATGAGATCGTGCGGCATCAACGTTTCCAGTTCCGCCGACGACATGCGTTCTTTGATCGCCCGCTCCATACGCAACAGCCCAACGCGATATTGATTTTCCATCAATTCGCCGACAGAGCGCACCCGGCGATTACCGAGATTATCGATATCGTCAATGTCGCCGCGACCATCGCGCAAATCGGCGATAACCTTCAGCACTTCGAGAATATCTTCTTTACGCAGGGTACGGACCGTATCATCGGTCTCAAAACCAAGACGCAGGTTCATCTTAACCCGGCCCACGGCGGAAAGGTCGTAGCGTTCCGGATCGAAGAACAATCCGTAAAACAAGGCTTCAGCCGTTTCCAAGGTCGGCGGCTCGCCAGGACGCATTACCCGATAGATATCGATCAACGCCATATCACGATTACGGTTTTTATCAGCGGCGAGCGTATTGCGTAGATATCCGCCAATAGTCACGTGATCCACATCAATCGTATCGAACGCTTCGATACCGATTTCAGCGAACAGCTCTAAATGATCTTCGGTTATTTCATCGCCAGCTTCAGCGAAAATTTCACCGGTTTCGAAGTTTACCAGATCACCCGCGAAATAGCGGCCGATCATCTCTTCGGGCGACATTAAAAGCTTTTCAAGACCGCCTTCAGCCAACTTTTTCGCCGCGCGTGCCGTAATCTTCTTACCAGCCTCAGCGATTACCTCACCATTACCGGCGTCGATGAGGTCACGGTCAGGCTTCACGCCTTTAAAGCGATCCGGGTTGAACGGCATGGTCCAGCCAGCTTCAACCTTTTCATGGCTGACCCGATTGTAGAAGGTGTCAAGAATCTCTTCCTGATCCATCCCAAGCGCATAAAGCAATGTCGTTGCCGGAAGCTTCCGCCGACGGTCAATCCGAACATTGATGATGTCTTTAGGGTCAAATTCAAAATCGAGCCACGACCCCCGATAAGGAATGATCCGCGCAGCGAAGAGCAGCTTGCCCGATGAGTGGGTCTTGCCCTTGTCGTGATCGAAGAATACGCCCGGGCTACGGTGCATTTGCGAGACAATGACGCGCTCAGTGCCGTTTATGACAAACGTGCCATTATCCGTCATGAGCGGCATATCGCCCATGTAAACTTCTTGTTCCTTCACGTCGCGGATAGACTTCGCGCCGGTATCTTCGTCGACCTCAAAAACCGCCAGCCGCAGCGTCACCTTTAGGGGTGCCGCATAGGTCATGTCCCGTTGCTGGCATTCCTCCACGTCGTATTTGGGATCCTCGAACTCGTAGGAAACATATTCCAGGACCGCCGTCTGGTTGAAATCGGAGATCGGAAACACGGAACGGAATACCGCTTCGATCCCGTCGTTTTCCCGCTCAGCGGCCGGTATATGACGCTGGAGAAATTGCTCGTAAGAATCTTTTTGAACCTGGATAAGGTTTGGCATCGGCGCGGCGTCGCCAATGCGGCCAAAGCTCTTGCGGATGCGTTTCTTTTCGACAAATGACTGTGCCATAACCACCCTGTGAAAACCGGAAGCTAATCCCGCCGCCGCTCCTGCGAACGGCTAAAAATTCGGCCAATATCGCTAATAACCTCGTCGCGAGGGACGACAGTTACCTTTTGTTCCGACGCATACGCCAACCAGGTTACGTCCAGACAGGTTAGGCAAGGAGGGCGACTTAGATATCGCCGAACAAACGCCAGATCCGGCGCTCTTCCAAAGGCAAGCGCACGAAGACGCTCACACATTCCTTAGAACCAAACGCATTTAGCCGCGAAACGCTTTAGGCGCCCGCGGGAGCAATTGGTCAATCTGTCTGAATCTCTTGTATCAGGTGCACGACGCCGCAATAATTAACCCTCGGCGGGGCCATCGCCGACGGGAAACGGGTAGATACGCGCATGATGCGATGCGCGCAACCCTGTTTAGTGAAAAATCTTAATGATGTTTCACTGCGAAGATGACGCTTGGCGGACACCGTAACGGCACCCGCCCAGCATTCGTCTGCAATCGCGCTTACTTGAGCTCGACCTTCGCGCCTGCGTCCTCAAGCTTCTTCTTGATCTCTTCAGCTTCAGCCTTGGCAGCCGCCTCTTTAACGGCCTTACCACCAGCTTCAACCAGTTCCTTGGCTTCTTTGAGGCCAAGACCGGTGATGGCACGAACTTCCTTGATCACGTTGATCTTCTTGTCGCCAGCAGCAACGAGAATGACGTCGAATTCATCCTTCTCTTCAGCTGCGCCGCCTGCATCGGCACCGCCAGCTGGGCCAGCCATAACGACCGCGCCGCCTGCAGCCGGCTCAATGCCATACTCATCCTTGAGGATGTTCTTCAGTTCGTTTGCTTCCAGAAGGGTCAAAGCTACGAGTTCTTCAGCCAGTTTCTTAACATCAGCCATTTTATTGTTTCCTGTCAGTCAGTTGATTGTTTCTACGAATGTTACTGCCGCGCGCCCTAGGCCGCGTCTTTCTGCTTGTCTTCGATCGCCTCAATGCAGCCAGCGAGGTTCGATGCCGGCGCACCAATTGCGGAAGCGATGTTGGAACCCTGCGAGGTGAGCGCGAGCACGACCGTTGCAATCGTCTCCTCGCGAGAAGGCATGGCCGCGAGCGCTTCGACGCCCTGCTGGTCCATGATTTCTTCCCCTATGGCACCGCCAAGGATTTTTAGCTTGTCATTGTCTTTTGTGAATTTCTTGACCGCTTTCGCCGCCGCGACGGGGTCTTCAGAAAAAGCAATGGCCGTTGGGCCTTCAAACAGGTCCGTCAGCTTTTCCGCTGGCCGTCCTGCAACCGCAATCTTCGCCAACCGGTTCTTGATTACCTTCATGTTCGCGCCGACATCGCGAAGTTCGCCGCGAAGCGCTTCCATTTCAGGCACGCTTAGGCCGCCATTTGCGACCACGACGACCGTGTTTGCGTCAAACACGCCGCCGATCCATTCGACCTGTTCGGCCTTCTGGGTTCTGTCCATAGGACTTCCCTCTCGTACGCTCTGACCCGCAAAAGGCGAATCAGGAAAAATTTTAAACGGATAACTAAGGAACCAAAAAAGGCTCCTCGCGAACCCGCGGGAGCCTGCCCTTTTCAACAACACTGGCGCGGCCCCTTCAATTTAGGGGCTGTCAACCGATTGCCGTCTATGCAGGAAATTTAAGAGGAGAAAATGCCTCGCCTGCAGTCTAGGACAGGATGCGCGCCGTTCCCAGCGCAGCGAGGCGGGTCATACACGCTCACATATTAAATGCAAGCCCTTATTTCACGCCGACCGCCTGGTTTTAAAACTGTCCCCATACCTGGCGTCGCGCAAGCTGCCCCCCGGGGACGGAACCGACCAGCAACATAATTAACGCACAAAACCGCCGCCGCGCGCCAAAAACCCGGCACACCACAAAAGGAAACGTGCGCACCCTAATCTGTTAAAGTGCCAGCTGACGCAATCAGCCTGCCCTCAATTCATCGACGGCAAATCCGCGGCCGTTTCATTGATCAACAAATCAACGACCCGTTGCAGCGCTTCATGATCATCAGCCCCCTCAGACTTTGCCACGGCAAATGTCTCCAATTGTCGGCATGCACTCGTCCCGCGGGAGATAATGGTTCGAGCATGGTGGAGTTCCTTTTGACAACCAAGAGCACGCGCGTCTTCGTCGACCAGTTCAATGGCTTCTTCGATCAGCGCAGGGAACGGGACGCAATCACCCCGACCAAGGTCAATCATTGATTTCGTGACACCATATCGCTGGGCGCGCCACCTGTTCTCTTCAATCATGATGCGTGGATAAATACGCCACCGCATGTTCCGCTGGCGCATGCGCGACAGCATGCGCAATACACATTGATAAAACGCGGCAATGGCCAACGAATCTTCCAGCCGTGTGCAAACGTCCGTAATGCGCATTTCCAGGGTTGGAAACTTTGAGGAGGGGCGCATGTCCCACCAAATCTTGCTGGAATCGTCTATAACTCCGGCGCTGACCAATTTCTCGATCATGCGCTCATACTCGCCCCAACTTTCATAACGGTCGGGGATCCCGGTTCGGGGCATGGAGTCAAAAATGCCAAGGCGCGCGCACCTCATCGCCATATTATGGCCGCCCCAGAACGGTGACGATGTCGATAAGGCCAGCAGGTGTGGCAAGAAATATCGCATCTGGTTCATCAGATCGATGCGGGCATCCGGGTTCTCAATGCCAGCGTGAACATGCATGCCACAGATCAGCATACGGCGGATTGCACCCCCCATATCCTCATCCAAGACCTTGTATCGCGGGCCGTCTGTGTGTTTTTGCCGCCCCCATTGCGCGAACGGATGGGTTGAGGCGGCGATCAGGCGCATGCCGTGACGCTCTGCTGAGGCAATAATGCATCGGCGCAGCGCCGTTAAATGGTGGCGAACTTCAGAGATATCAGCGCATACAGGCGTGCCGACCTCCACCTGACACCGCAAGAATTCCGGCGTGACATAATCCCCCAGCCGGTCTTTACAGTCCCGAAGAAAGTCCGGCGTCGGCTCCGCGACAAGATCCCGGGATTCAGGGTCGACGAGAAGATATTCCTCTTCCACCCCCAAAGTCAGCGCTGGCATCATACAAGGCTCCGCTTGCCCCTCACCGACCCAGGTGAGCCAATAATGCCAACATTAGATACAAAAAGGCGCGGATCGGTCAATCCGCGCCTCAAAATTTTCAGGTAAGCGCTTAAGACTTACGCGTTCGCCGGAACGCTCGCTGCGGTCGGCTCGACCTTCACCCCGGGGCCCATTGTCGATGAGAGCGCAATGCGCTTCACAAAGGTACCCTTCGCACCCGATGGCTTGGCCTTCGCGACTGCGTTCACAAACGCCTGCACGTTTTCTGTGAGCTGCTGCTCAGAGAAGCTCGCTTTACCAACGCCAGCGTGAATGATCCCTGCCTTCTCGACGCGGAACTGAACAGCACCCCCTTTGGCATCCTTCACCGCCTTCGCCACATCTGGCGTTACGGTGCCAACCTTCGGGTTTGGCATAAGACCGCGTGGCCCCAGAACTTTACCGAGTCGGCCAACGACTGCCATCATGTCAGGCGTTGCAATGACCCGGTCAAAGTCCATAAACCCGCCCTGGATTTTTTCCATGAGGTCTTCAGCGCCGACAATGTCTGCACCAGCTGCGGTTGCTTCTTCAGCTTTCTTGTCTTTTGCAAAGACCGCAACACGAACCGATTTGCCGGTACCGTTTGGCAAGGACACGACACCACGCACCATTTGGTCTGCATGGCGCGGGTCGACCCCAAGGTTCATCGAAACCTCAACGGTCTCGTCGAATTTCGCCGTGGCGTTGCTCTTTACCAGCTTCACCGCCTCTTCCACGCTATGCGTCAAGGTAGGGTCCAGGCTTTCGCGTATCGCGCGCGTGCGCTTTCCTCTCTTCGCCATCGTCAGCCCTCCACCTGCAGACCCATCGCGCGCGCCGAACCCATGATGATCTTCGTTGCCGCATCGATATCGTTCGCGTTCAGGTCTTTCATCTTCGCTTCAGCGATTTCTTCACATTGCTTGCGCGTGACCGTGCCCGCGACAGTACGCCCGGGTGTCTCACCACCTTTTTGAAGCTTCGCAGCCTTTTTCAGGTAATAGGACGCCGGTGGGGTCTTCGTCACAAAAGTGAACGACTTGTCGGAAAAAATGGTGATGATCGTGGGGACCGGCATCCCCTTTTCCATTTCTTGAGTCTTGGCGTTAAACGCCTTGCAGAACTCCATAATATTCAACCCGCGCTGACCGAGAGCTGGGCCGATTGGCGGTGACGGGGTGGCCGCACCCGCCGGCACCTGAAGCTTCAGGTAACCTGCTATTTTCTTCGCCATGACTGTCCTTTCCAATGGCTGGACGCTGCCGGTCGGCAACACCCGGTGAAAGGGTCGCGGTTAGACCCCGGCTGGTCTTTGCCGGCGCGCCTCCCGCGAGGTCGGGCGTCTTAGCAGGCACCTCACCTTTTGGCAAGAAGCCGGCCGCCAGCCCCAATAAGTGTGCTAAATTGGGACGTTTTAGCAGGTTTAGTGGGTCTATTTGTCTTCGTAGGTCTATTCAGCACCCTGGCGCTGGGCGTCGCGCAGAGCCCGAAATTCATTGCCTTCATACCAATTCGGCCAGTCGTCCCGCTGCGCCAGATCAAGTCCAACGTCACGCATTATGCCAAGAAGCATTGTCGTACCGCTCATATCCCATGACGCGTCATATTCATCGGCCGGGCGGTGATAGCGATTGATCCGGTAATCATCACCCAATGCCTTACCCGCCTCAACGCCGCCATCAACCAGGTCAGGACCAAGATCAGTGTAGAGCATCGGCACGCCCTTCTTGGCGAGCGAGATATGATCGGAACGGTAGAAATAACCCTTCTCCGGCTCTGGATCCGGACTGATGTAAAGGTCGTTTTGACGTGCCCTCACCTCCAGAACGTCTTCCAGTTCTGACGCACCAAACCCGGTGACAACCAGATTTTTTGTCATTGGCAATGGCAGGATTGCATCAATATTAATCCCGCCAACGATGCTCGCCAGCGGCACCAGAGGATCCTCCGCAAAATAGGCAGACCCAAGAAGACCCGACTCCTCAGCGGTTACGGCAAGAAAGAGAACGGATCGACGCGGCTTATGGGGCAAGGACACCATTTGTTCAGCAATCGACAAAATGCCTGCGGTTCCCGTTGCATTATCTACCGCACCGTTTGAAATGGCATCACGCCCTAACGCTGTTCCCCCAAGATGATCCCAGTGCGCGGTATAAAGAACATATTCATCCGGCGCGACATCGCCTTCCAGAATGCCTGCCACATTTGTTGATTCACTGCGGCGGATCGTGTTCACCAATTCGCCCGACGCTTTAACGTTAAGGGGAACGGCCTTGAATGCCTTCGTCGCTGCCGATTGCGTCAGCGCGTCAAAATCCTGCCCAGCAGAAGCAAACAGAGCTCTTGCTTCATTTTCTTGAATCCATCCTTCAAGCGCCGCGCGCCCCGCACCGCCATCTTGACGAACGAGATCAATCTGCGGCCCGGTCCACCCCCCCTGAACAACGCTCCAGCCATAAGCGGCGGGTGCTGTCTGGTGGATAACAATCGCCGCAGCAGCCCCCTGGCGTGCTGCCTCCTCATATTTGTACGTCCACCGACCGTAATAGGTCATGGCATTACCCTTGAAGAGGTCCGGATTTTGCGTGGCAAATCCAGGGTCGTTGACGAGCATCACAACGGTTTTACCTGCCGCATCTATGTCAGCGTAATCGTCCCAACCATATTCAGGCGCGACAATTCCATACCCGACAAAGACCACGTCACTTTCTTCAAAAGAGACCTGTTCAGAAACGCGTTTTGTCCAGTAAACCGCTTCTGTTCC
>SHAI01000026.1 GCA_004213235.1 Parvularculaceae bacterium | reverse complement strand
GGGTCTGATGCAAAACGGTAAAAAATCCACGACCCTTCTCGGTGACGTTCCACCAAACCGGCATCTGCCAGAATCTTGAGGTGCCGGCTCACGCGTGGCTGGCTCTGCCCCAGGATTTGCGTGATTTCTGTAACCGTCAACTCGCCACGGCGCAGTAAGGCGACAATACGCAAACGGGTTTCCTCGCCAACGGCGCGAAACAGGTTGAGGACATGATCCAGTGACATTTCAATAGCCCTATGCTGACATCCCACATAATAACGCGATAGATATATAAATATCCTTATATCGCATGCGCGGCAGATGCAAATTCATTTGTTTACACCGTCAAGGCTTCTCCCAGCTGCACAAACGGCGTAGGAATGACAGGAATGCTGGACGGTATCCGCATCGGAACAAATAGAAGATGAAAATCTAATGACGCAGATTTCCAACTTATCGGGTATGGCTTCCAAATTTCGCTTGGCGGTACTCATCGCAATTTTGCTATCCGGGACGGCAACCGCCCAACAGGGCCCATCGGAGCAAGCTGGCGAGAGCATCAATGCAGACCGTTTGGAAGATGCGATCAAGGCCAGCGGCCCGGACGCCGCACGTGACCCCTGGGAGGGGTTCAATCGGGCAATGTTCTCAGCGCAAACGCTCCTCGATGACACCGTGCTTGTGCCGATTTCCCTTGGATATCGCGCGGTGACGCCCAAGCGTGGGCGTCGCGGCATAAGGCGGTTTTTGGCAAATTTGAGGACGCCCGGCGTGTTGTTGAACGACCTTCTGCAAGGGGAATTCAGTCGCGCGGGGAAAACCGCGGCGCGCTTCATGATTAATTCGACAATTGGTGCTGGCGGATTCGCCGATCCAGCTGCCCTTTTAGGCCACAAAGCGCATCGGGAGGATTTTGGACAAACCCTGGCCGTGTGGGGGGTAGATTCAGGGCCGTATCTGTTCCTGCCACTCATTGGGCCAAGCACAGCGCGCGACACAATTGGAAATGGCGCGCAAGTTTTTCTCGATCCCCTGTTTCATATACGCACGCCGCCCGCCAATATTGGTCGGCTGACCCGCGCCGGTGTTGGCGGGATATCAGCACGCGAAGCATTTATAGAACCCCTCGCAGAAATGCGGGAAAATTCACTGGACTACTACGCGTCGTTTCGCAGTTTCTATCTGCAGTCACGTCAGCGGCAGATCCTGAATGGGCAAACCGACCTGATTGGCTTGCCTGATATTGGCGATGAATTCGACGAGCTGGAGGAATTGGACGAAATTGAATAGCCGTTCGTGCAAGGACTTTCTATCTTTCCGCCAATTCGCGTCTATATTCGTCAAGGTCTGCGATAGGTCTGGCCGCAACGCCCTCGCGGGCTCCAGCATCAGCAACAGCTGACGCAACGGCAGGCAACAAACGCGGGTCAAAGGGTTTGGGCAAGATATACTGCCCGCCAAATTCAAGGGTCTCGTCTGAATAAAACGCACGGACCGCAGGGTCTGATGGCCTGCGTGCCATTTCGCCAATTGCCGAGGCCGCGGCAAGTTTCATGCCTTCGGTAATTTCGACTGCCCCACAATCAAGGGCACCACGGAACAAAAACGGGTAGCACAGAACATTGTTCACCTGGTTTGGATAATCAGACCGGCCGGTTGCGATTACTGCCTCCGGGGCAATCTCGCGGGCATCTTCCGGCCAGATTTCAGGGTCTGGATTAGCCAATGCAAAAATAATTGGTTTTGCCGCCATAGTCTCAACCATGGCCGGCGCGAGAACTCCGCCCACGGATAAGCCTAGAAAAACATCTGCACCTTTGATTACATCCGCGAGGTTTCTACCCCTTGTTGTCGAGGCCAAACGCGCCTTGCGCGGGTCCATTGCCTTGCGGCGCCCCCGATAAACAACACCATCGCGGTCTGTTAGAATGATATTGTCCAACCTTGCGCCTGCACTCAAGAGAAGCTCAACACAGGCAAGCGCCGCCGCCCCGGCCCCGGACGTCACGATCCTTGCATCGGCCAAACTGCGTCCGGTCAGCTCAAGCGCATTTTGCAAGGCCGCCAAAACCACAACCGCCGTGCCGTGCTGGTCATCATGGAATACCGGGATTTTCATCCGACTACGGCATATTTCTTCCACGGTAAAGCAATCCGGCGCTTTGATATCTTCAAGATTCACCCCGCCAAAACTCGGCTCCAGTGCGATGATCATCTCCGCAAGCTTTTCCGGGTCGCTTTCATTAATACACAGATCAACTGAATTCAGGCCCGCAAATTTATGGAACAGGGCCGACTTGCCTTCCATAACCGGCTTGGCCGCCAGCGCACCGATATCGCCTAGCCCCAACACCGCCGTGCCGTTTGAAATAACCGCAACCGTTGACCCCTTCGCGGTGAGGTCGCGCGCAGCACCGGGGGTTACGGCAATTTCCCGGCAGGGACCTGCAACACCTGGCGAATATGCCAGCGCCAAATCCGCTGGCGAAGCCAATGGCTTTGTCGGTATCGTCGCCATTTTTCCCGGTGGGTGTGCGCGATGATAGTCCCGCGCATCATCGTAGATTGTGCGCGCCGCAGCGGCCTTTTCTTCCAACCGGCGCTGATAGGTCGCACCATAGGCAGCTATTGTTTTGGACTTTGAGCGAAAAAAACGGCCTAACATCATCTGGTGCCTTCGATTACCCCAAAAAACGAATCTACCGCGGCTAGCTTAGGCGACACCAAGCAAAACAGCCGCACCCCATAGGCCACACTCGAACAAAAAAAATCGGGCAAAGAAAATCGGGCAAAAAACCGGTTAGAAACCGGGCAAAACCCCATGTATGCCCTATGATTTCACGGAAAACGGCGTGAAATCAGTGTCGCGATCATAGACGTCGACCCCTTCGGCCCGCTTCAAGAATGCGACAAGCCGATAGGTTACCGGCGTTAGAACCACCTCCCACAACACCTTTAAAAGATAATTGGTGATCAACACAGTGACCACCTGCGAGGGGGTCCAGATGCCCAAAAACGCAACAGGATAGAAAATCAGGCTATCAACACCCTGGCCGACTATTGTTGACCCGATTGTGCGTTGCCAAAGATGCTTCCCGCCGGACATGACCTTCATGCGCGCCATCACAAATGCGTTTGACAGCTCGCCTGCCCAAAATGCGGCGATTGACGCCAGCACAATGCGCGGCGTTAAACCAAAAACCTGTTCGTAGGCGGATTGACCATCCCAACCAGGCGCTGGCGGCATTGCCACGACCACCCAGGACATAAAGGCCATGAACAAAACCGCCGCGAACCCCGCCCAGACGACACGGCGTGCACGTGCATAACCATATATCTCCGTCAGCACATCGCCGAGTACGTAGGAAAGCGGAAAGAACAATATCCCCGCGCCGAAAACGCCCGCATTCCACCCAAAAATATTCAATTCAAAGAATTGTACGAGTTTCGCCGCACCAATGAGATTTGAGCAGATCAAGATCGCAACGAACGCGGCCATTGCAAAGTCGTAGTATTTAAATCGATGGGTAGAGAGTGCCCCTGCGTCGGCCAGAGTTGCGACATCATGCTTTTCAGGGTTTTGCATTATCGCGCCCTTTCGTTGTTACGCCCTTTGCTGGCAAGCGCCTTGATCACACCGCGCCAGGTGCGAACTTCGCCTTCCGTAAGCCCCGCCCGGGCCAATGCGACGGTGAGGTTGCGTTCCTTCACTGTGCGTTTTTCTGGCGGAAAGAAATAACCTGCATCGTCCAGTTCGGAAAACAGTTGGGCCATCAAATTCTGAAAGTCGGACTTCGGCGCGGGTGCTGGCGTCGCGTCATCTATGTTCTTTGATTGGGCCGCGTGGTGCCTTGACCATTCATACCCGACAACAAGCACCGCCTGCGCCAGGTTGAGGGAAGCAAAAGCGGGATTAACGGGGATGGAGATGATGCCATCCGTCTTTAGAATTTCGTCGTTTTCCAAGCCACTGCGTTCCGCGCCAAAAAGGAACGCACATCGTTGCGCCTGATCGGTTCGCGCAGCCATGTCCGCCGCCGCGATTTCGGGCGAGACAACAGGCAAGCGCATTTCCCGCGGGCGCGCCGTTGTCGCCAGGGCAAACTGGATGTCCGCAAGAGCATCCTCAACGGTGGCAAAAACCTTCGCACCCTCCAACACTGCTACTGCGCCGGACGCCATTGCCTCCGCCGCTGGATTCGGCCATCCATCTCGCGGTGCAACAAGGCGCAACTCGGCGAGTCCAAAATTCAGCATGGCCCGCGCGGTTGCGCCTATATTCTCGCCCATTTGCGGTCGCACGAGAATAACCGCCGGCGCAGGTGCCAGCTCAGCCAATCCACCACGGCGAGGAGGTTCATCAATCATGCTGGTTTTGTCATCGGGTTGCGTCGCAAAGCGGTTTGGCGCCGCCAACCCAGCAGGTCAAGCAACGCGATCGCAGGAGAATATCCACAATAGCCAAACAAAGCAGCAAACCACCTTTGCTAGAGCAAGGCATCATTGCTATAGGCACGTTATATGTCGCTACAAAACCCGGTTCGCGCGAGCCTTAAATGGCAGGCAGCAACGCAGACCAGATGCACACTCAAACATCAAACGCACACACGTTTTAAGTCACGAAGGCAGGCCCCATGAGCAAGATCAAAGTCGACAACCCCATCGTAGAAATGGATGGGGACGAAATGACCCGGATCATCTGGCAGATGATCAAGGAGAAATTTATTCATCCCTATCTCGATATTGATCTGAAATATTTCGATCTCGGCATGGAAAGCCGCGATGCTACCGACGATCAAATCACCATCGACGCCGCAGAAGCGACGAAGAAGTATGGCGTTGCCGTTAAGTGCGCGACCATCACGCCGGATGAAGCCCGCGTTGAGGAATTTGGCCTGAAGAAAATGTGGAAATCGCCGAACGGCACCATCCGCAACATTCTCGGCGGCGTTGTTTTCCGTGAGCCGATTATCATCTCGAACGTGCCGCGCCTCGTGCCCGGATGGACCCAGCCGATCATCATCGGCCGTCACGCATTTGGTGACCAGTATCGCGCAACGGATATGCTCTTCCCGGGCAAGGGTAAACTCTCCTTGAAATGGGAAGGCGAAGATGGCGACGTCATCGAACACGAAGTCTATGACTCCCCGTCGAGCGGCATTTATATGGGCATGTACAATCTCGACTCTTCAATCCGCGATTTCGCCCGCGCGTGTTTTAACTATGGCTTGCAACGGAAATATCCGGTCTATCTGTCCACCAAAAATACCATCATGAAAAAATATGATGGACGCTTCAAAGATATCTTCGCTGATGTTTATGAGACGGAATTCAAGGACAAATTCGCCGAATATGGCGGCTCATACGAGCACCGCCTGATCGACGATATGGTTGCCGCCTGTATGAAATGGTCCGGCGGTTATGTCTGGGCATGTAAGAATTATGACGGGGACGTACAGTCTGACACCGTCGCCCAGGGCTTTGGCTCACTTGGCCTCATGACATCAGTGCTGATGACGCCAGATGGCAAAACAGTCGAGGCAGAGGCCGCCCATGGCACCGTAACACGCCATTTCCGCCAGCATGAAAAAGGCGAAGACACCTCTACCAACTCCATCGCATCGATCTACGCATGGACGCGCGGCCTTTCCTATCGCGGCAAAATGGATGGCAATCAGGATCTCGTGAACTTCGCCGAGACCCTGGAAAAGACGATCATCTCCACCGTCGAAAAAGGCTTCATGACGAAGGACCTGGCGCTGCTCATCGGTGCGGAACAAAAATGGCTGACAACAAGCGGCTTCATCGACAAGGTCGACGAGCATTTCCGCGAAGCGCTCGGCGCTTAAGCTGACCCTAAAATTGGCGATGCGGTCGGTCAGGGGCTGGTCAATCGCGTCGCCTTATGAACGTTTCATCGCGCGCGTCCATTCAGTTCATCGCATATCGCTTGTGCGTGATGTCCGCGTTCGGCTTTAACAGGCTCGGAAAATATCGAGAGCGACCATATGACGATGCAAAAAAATTCCGCCCTAGCCCGTAACTTAACGCGGACGAGCGCATCCCTGCTGGCCTTGTTTGTCGCAAGTACTGCTAGCGCGGAAACGCGAGATTTCGACCTCAAGGACTTTAAGGCTGTTCATGTGTCAGCTGGCATCTCAGCTAAGATCAGCATCGCTGAAGACTTTTCCGTCGTGCTCGAGGGTAGCGAAAAAAGCCTGAAACGCGCTCATGTTCACGTCAAGGATGGTGAACTCCGCGTGGGGCGGCGGACAGGCCGCGTTGTTTTGGGATTTCCAGGGAAAATTACGGCAACAATTACAGCGCCGCGCCTCAGCGCACTTTCCGTCTCATCGGGTGCGGGCGTCAACGCAAAAGGCATTGATGCCGGCGACTTTCGTCTTGATGCATCGAGCGGCGGCAGCCTGACGATTTCTGGTGTCTGCGACGGTTTGAGGGTCGATGTTTCAAGCGGGGCAAACATTCGCGGTGAGGAATTCAAATGTCGCACGGCCAGTGCCGACGCATCCTCCGGCAGTTCCGCGCGCATTTATGCGAATGAAGAAGCTGACGCGGAAGCATCATCCGGCGCTTCGGTGAGAGTCTATGGCGACCCGGAGACCCGGTCTAGCGAGACATCATCAGGGGGCAGTGTTCGGTTCAATTAAACCGACCCCGAACCCCGGCCTTCATAGATCAGCCAGAAATGGCACCGGAAATTGCTTCAAGCGCAGCTGCGGCCGCGGACCCGTCCGGGCCGCCCGCTTGCGCCATGTCGGGGCGTCCCCCGCCCCCCTTACCGCCAATTGAAGGCGAGCCCGCTCGAACAAGATCAACCGCAGACAGACGATCTTTCAGATCGTCCGTTACCCCAACAGTGAGCGCCGCTTTGCCATCATTAACGCTGATAAACGCCGCAACGCCTGATCCCATCCGCTCTTTTGCCTGATCGACGAGTGCACGCAGGTCCTTTGGCGCAACGCCCTGCACCACTTTACCGATATACTTCACGCCAGCAATTTCCTGGACATCATCTGCCGGGCTCGCGCTGCCGCCACCAAGTGCCAATTGTTTACGCGCCTCAGCGAGCTCGCGCTCAAGCTTTTTGCGTTCCGCCACCAGAGCGGACAAACGCGCAGGCAATTCCCCAGGCGTCGTTTTCAACGCATCCGCAGAGCGCCGCAGGAGATCATCCTGCCCCTCGAAATATGAGCGCGCACCCTGTGCGGTCATCACCTCAATACGGCGCACGCCGGCAGATACCCCCCCTTCAGAAACGATCTTGAAAAGCGCAATGTCGCCCAGTCGTGCCACATGGGTGCCGCCGCATAATTCAACAGAGTATGCCTTGCCCGCGTGTTCGGGATCATCGCCCATTGTAAGCACACGGACGTCTTCACCATATTTCTCGCCGAACAACGCCATCGCACCGGCATCAATCGCCGCGTCATATGACATCAACCGCGTTTCAACGGACGTATTCTGACGAATTACAGTGTTCACTCGCGCCTCAACGTCCTCGATTTCCGACCGGGACATGGGCGCATTATGAGAAAAGTCAAAACGCATGCGCTCAGCCCCGACAAGGGACCCCTTTTGTGCCACATGCTCCCCCAAAACATCGCGCAATGCCCGGTGGACCAGATGGGTCGCGGAGTGATTGGCGCGTATCGCGGATCGGCGCGTTTCATCGACGACAAGGCGCAGGACGTCACCTTCCTTGATTTCGCCCGCCACCAATCTGCCAATATGACCATGGAGTGTGTCGCCACGTTTTTTCACATCGCGCACGTCGATATGACATCCATCCGCGCCGATGATGCGACCGGCATCGCCAATCTGTCCGCCCGATTCGGCGTAGAACGACGTCTGGTTGAAAATCAATTCAATTTCATCGCCCGCTTTTGCGCTATCAACCCGCGCACCGTCGCGCACGATGGCCTGCAAAACACCTTCAACATCTGTGCCTTGATACCCAAGAAACTCAGTAGCCCCCGTTTCCTCGCGGATTTCAAACCATATTTTTTCATCAGCCGAATCGCCAGAACCAGCCCAGGCGGCGCGCGCCGCGGCTTTCTGCCCGGCCATGGCGGTCTCAAAACCAGCGACATCAACATCTCGCCCAAGCCGGCGCATCGCATCCTGCGTCAAATCCAGCGGGAAACCATATGTGTCATATAGTTTGAACGCCGTTTCACCGGGCAATGCCGCACCGTCATCGAGGCGCGCAAGTTCAGCATCCAGAAGGCCAATGCCACGGGTCAACAGATCACGGAATTTCAATTCCTCCGTCTTCAACGTTTCTTCAATCAATGCATTTGCGCGGCCCAGTTCCGGGAAGGCTTCGCCCATTTCACTGATCAAAACTGGTGCCAGGCGTGTCATCAACGGATCGCTTGCGCCAAGGCTATGGGCATAGCGCATGGCCCGGCGCATGATGCGGCGCAATACATATCCGCGCCCCTCGTTCGAGGGCGTTACCCCATCCGCAATCAGGAAACATGACGCGCGCAAATGATCGGCAATCACGCGGTGTGCCGGCGCATTATCGCCGCTGGCCGACCGACCGGTGAACTCAACCGAAGCGCTAATGATCCTCTGAAAGAGGTCTACCTCGTAATTGCTGTGAACCCCTTGCAACACAGCCGCCATCCGCTCCAGCCCCATGCCAGTGTCAATCGACGGCTTTGGCAAATCTATCCGATCGCCATTGGCCAGCTGCTCATACTGCATGAAAACGAGATTCCAGATTTCGATGAACCTGTCCCCGTCTTCATCTGGCGAACCAGGCGGACCACCCGCAACGCTCGGACCATGGTCATAGAATATCTCAGAACACGGACCACATGGCCCTGTATCGCCCATCGACCAGAAATTATCACTGGTTGCGATACGAATAATTCTCTCCTCAGGCAAACCGGCAATCCGCGCCCATAAATCCGCGGCAACATCATCCGTATGATATACGGTGACGAGGAGTTTATCCGCAGGAAGACCGAATTCTTTCGTTACCAGCGTCCATGCAGCGTCAATCGCTTCTTCCTTGAAATAATCGCCGAACGAAAAATTCCCCAACATTTCAAAAAATGTGTGGTGGCGCGCTGTGTAGCCGACATTATCAAGATCATTGTGTTTACCGCCGGCCCGCAGACATTTTTGCGACGTGGTCGCACGGACATAATCGCGGGTCTCCGCACCGGTGAAAACATTTTTGAACGGGACCATGCCCGCATTCACAAACAGCAAAGTCGGGTCATTTTGCGGCACAAGCGGTGCCGATGGCTGAATAGTGTGGCCGCGCCCGGCATAAAAATCCAAAAAGCCCTGACGAATATCTTTAAGAGCGGTCATGTTGTTCTCGTTACTTTTAGCGACGTCTTCATCTGGTTTTGGGTCGCGATCTGATCTTACGGCGCGCGTATCTTGCCCTGTTCAAACCCCGTCCTTTTTAAAACTTGCCCAAGTTTCAGCACTTGCCATCTACGCACTGAACACAATGGCGAGGATCCCAAAGGGCGATGTAACGATGATCCCGTCGAACGGCAATGATTGCCTGCGAATTTTGGCATCCAGGTCAATATGCGCGCAATCGATTTACGCCGTAATCAGGCTGCAGCCGAGACCTAACCATGCTGTAGACATGGTACGTAGCGCCAGCAAACGCACACTTGGCACGGTTATCAAAAGATCAAGACATTAAAAGATGCTGGTATCAAAAGGTTCAGGGCTATAACTCAAAATGGCGGCGCGATGTCCCCACCGCCCCGCCATAGGCACTGCCTGAATTCCGGTTAACCGCTACGCGCTTGCCGCATCGTCCTCTTCTGTGGATTCGCCTGCAAGCATTTCATCGGCAACAAGCCCAGCATTCTTCCGAATCGCCAAGTCTATCTCAGCGGCCATGTCCGGATTGTCTTTCAAAAACTGTTTCGCGTTCTCGCGCCCCTGCCCAATACGCTCACTTCCATAAGAAAACCAGGAACCGGACTTTTCAACGACGCCAGCTTTCACGCCCAAATCAATGATCTCACCCACATAAGAAACCCCCTCGCCATACATGATGTCGAATTCCACCTGCTTAAATGGCGGTGCCACCTTGTTTTTGACGACCTTCACGCGCGTCGCATTCCCGACGACTTCATCCCGGTTTTTGATTGCTCCAATTCGGCGGATGTCCAACCGCACAGACGAATAGAACTTCAATGCATTACCGCCAGTTGTCGTCTCCGGAGACCCAAACATCACCCCGATCTTCATCCGTATCTGGTTGATGAAAATCACCAGGCAGTTCGATTTGGAAATTGACCCTGTAAGCTTGCGCAAGGCCTGGCTCATCAACCGCGCCTGCAATCCCGGCAGGCTGTCGCCCATATCGCCTTCAAGCTCAGCGCGCGGTGTCAGCGCCGCCACGGAGTCGATGACAAGAACCTCCACCGCACCCGACCGAACTAGCGTATCCGCGATCTCAAGCGCCTGCTCACCAGTATCGGGCTGGGAGATCAAAAGTTCATCAAGATCAACGCCTAATTTCTGCGCGTATATCGGATCGAGCGCGTGTTCTGCATCTACAAACGCAGCTACGCCGCCAGTTTTCTGAACCGAAGCGACCGTATGCAGCGCCAGGGTTGTCTTACCAGAGCTTTCAGGACCGTAGATCTCAACAATCCGCCCCCGCGGCAAGCCACCAATACCAAGAGCGATATCCAGACCGACTGACCCGGTCGAAACTGCCTCAATGTCAACAACATCACGGTCGCCAAGGCGCATCAAAGAGCCTTTACCGAATGCCTTATCGATTTGACCAATCGCCGCCTCTAACGCTTTTTGTTTATCCACGCCGCCCATCTCCACCAATCTTAAATCTCGCACCATGCCGCCCTCCGTTGCCTGAGATCACCGCGCCCGTCAAATCCGAATACCCGGTATAGTTCTTGTACCTTTTTTGTTCTCATTTTGCAAGGGTTCTATGCTCTTGTTTTTACTGGTTTAAATAATTTTATTCCTGTTATGTTCCGGTAAAATTAACGATAATTACAAATGTCGGGAATCGGTTCCGTTTTTCGACGCCATCCCGTTCGCGTTCTGGCAACAAGTGGTGTATCGTAAACAGACGACAGGCATCACAGACGAGGGGTTAAGACAGGATCATGGGTCGATTTATTACCGCCATAATGGTGCTGGTTGCGCTGATTGCCGCGATCGTCGTGCTTGCGCCAAAACTGATCCCCGTGAGCCAGTTTAAAGGGGCAATAGAGGACGCTGCCGGGACCTCCCTTGGGCGCGATGTCGCCATAAACGGTGAGATTAATTTTCAGCTTTTCCCGTCTATCGCATTAACTGCGGATGATGTGGTTATTTCAAACCCGGACGGTTTCGAGGGGCAGTATTTCGCCAAAGTTGCACGCGCGGAAATTGGCATTGGTATTTTGCCGCTCTTGCGGCGGGAAATTGAACTCAAGCAATTCGTATTGATGGAACCAGAGATCGATCTGCAGCGCCGCAAGAATGGCGATGTAAATTGGGCGCTCGGACCGGCGCAGATCGCTGCGCCAGAACAAACGACACTCGAACAAACGGCACTTGAACAAACAGAGCTGGCGGATGAAACGACCACCGAACCGTCAGAGGCGCTAAGCATCCAAAATGCAACTTTTGGCGATGTCCGCCTCGTCGATGGGAAGGCAAGCTACACCGATGAAGCAAGCAATACAGCGCTTAAAGCAGAAGATGTTGATCTTTCAATTCGCCTAAAGAGCTTTGATGAACCATTTGAAGCAGAAGGCACAATGATTTTTCAAGGCGCACCGGGACGCCTTAAACTCGTCATTGCCTCATTACGGGCGTTACAGGACGGCTCCCCAAGTGCCGTCCAAATGGACGCTGTCATTGACCAGTCGCAATTTGGTCTGGATCTGGAAGTCAAAAACTCGAAAAGCCTCACATACACCGGCGACGTTGTGATTGACGTGCCGGACCTTGATGCGCTGGCCGGGTTATTTGACGTATCACTACAGGACGCACCGGGTTTTGACGCTTTCTCCCTCAAAGGGCAGGCCGATGGCGACACGTCTTCTGCACGCATCCGCAATGCGGCGATTACGTTCGACGCCATTGACGCTGCGGGTGATCTTGGCCTCACATGGTCAGGCGCTCGGCCAAAGGCCGATGGGACCCTGCAGATTCCGACACTGGATTTACGCCCTTATCTGCCGACACCAGCCGACGACACGTCTGGTTTCCCAGACTGGTCTGACGCTCCGATGGATTTCGCCAGCCTACGAAACATCGATGCCAGACTGGACATTAGTGCGGGGTCGGTTCGCCTCCACGGTGTGCAGACCAGCAAAGGCCGCATGGCGATTATGATTGATAATGGGCGGTTGACGGCGGACATCCCGCAGCTGGCGCTCTATAATGGCAGCGGCTCGGGGCGGATGGTGGTCAACGCGCGGCGCAACACGCCATCCTTTGCCGGCGTTTTTAATTTTACGGCCATCGATGCCCAGCCCCTCGCCATCGATTTTCTGAAAAACGACCGACTTTTGGGAATTGGCGCATTGCAATTTGAGTTCACCGCATCCGGCGCATCCCAATCAGCAATCATGTCTTCTGTGGACGGAAAAGGCGGCTTTGACCTCGATGACGGTGCGATCAAAGGGCTAAACCTGGTTAAAATGGTCAATGCTGCCCGCACTGCCTATGGCGGTGGAAAAGTAGACCCCGCCGCGATTGCGTCAGCTGTTTCACAGGCGCGCGCACCAGATGATGTGACAGAATACTCAAAATTCCTCGCGGCATTTAACATCCAAAACGGCCTCATCTCAGCCCCCACGATCAAATTAAACGGGCCTTATCTCACCATGACGGGCTTTGGCGAGGTCAATCTGCCGGCACAGACAATTGACCTGCAGCTCCTCCCGAAAGTCACCACCACGCCGGACGGCAGAAACGGCACAACCTACGCCGTACCGATCCGGGTTGGCGGCACATTTGCCGAGCCAACTTACAGCGTGGACACTCAGGCACTTCTCAAATCACGCCTCGAGAAATCAGGGCGCAATCTCCTTGGCCGGGCATTGGGCCTGGATGAGAGTGGCGGCGAGGAACCATCAGACGAACAATCGGTCGAAGACTCAGCCAAATCACTCTTGCGCGGCCTGCTCGACCGTCCGTCACGGTCGAACGACAGCTCCAAGAAAGACCGGTAACGTCAAAGCGCCAGCGAGATTTATTCGAGATTTATTATCGCCATCACACGAACGCTTTGACGCGAAAGAGCTTTGCTTTGCGCTTTTATGGGCCAGCTTGCGGGACAGCTTGCGGGACAGCTTGCGGGACAGCTTGCAAGCCAGCCCGTCATCTGCACGAAGGCAGCGCGCTGACTCAAGGCGATTTCCCATATGGCTTGGCCATTACAAGCCACTAAAAGTGACCGAAAGCGAGAAAAAAACCCTTTTTTGGGCGCAATCACAAACCAGGGGAAAAAATACTTGTTTTTATGCTGGCCGATTCGGACGAAACAGCGAAGACTAACATCTATAAAGCGGTTTCTCGGCGGCAGCGTGTCTATTGCGTCCATGCGTGCGGGATACCGTGAACGAATTCCAAACGATGTCGCGGGGCATTCATCCGCGATTGGCGGCGGTGCGGCGCAGGTGCAAAAGATGGGAGCGAGCTGGCGCTCAAAATTCAGTCGAGGTATTCGATCTCGCCTCCGGTCTGGCGTCGCAGTCTGCGCGCCGATTTTGCTTGCGACGTCAAATGTTCATGCACAAGAGGCTGGCTCGGCTGAAATGCTTGTTCACCTAAACCCCCTGCTTGTGGGCGTTTTCGGTGCCGCGGCGTTATCGGCGGCATCGATTGCCTGGGCATATCGCGTGGCTGCCGGCGGCAGATCCATGGCGCACCGCTGGACCCAGCGGGTTGCGGAAATGGAAGCAAAGCTGGAAAAAGCCGAAACAGTGCTTTCCACATATCGCGGCCTAGTCCTCATCTGGGAGGACGAAGAGGAAGCAGATGACGCCGCATGGGGCGCGCCAAGAATGCTCGGCGGACCGGCGGCGCTAGCGTCCTTGATGTCTTTCACACACCGTTCGTCCAAAGGCGTGACCCCAGCAGACCGATTACTGGACGCGATTGGCGATTTGGAACTCCTTGACGGCGGGTCAGACGCAGAACGGCGCACTTTACGCCAAATGGTGGGTGATTTGCGCCAGCACGGCGTCACTTTCATCGGCACACTTTTGACGAGTGAAGGCCGCTCCATTGATGTGGAAGGCAGTATCGCTGGCGGTCTTGCCACTTTGTGGCTCGCAGACCCGGCTGCGCGCATGGCCGACGACAATGGCATTATGGGCCGGTTACAAC
Organism: Parvularculaceae bacterium; assembly: GCA_004213235.1. GTDB lineage: Bacteria > Pseudomonadota > Alphaproteobacteria > Caulobacterales > Parvularculaceae > MED-G105. The sequence continues at coordinate 2,063 of SHAI01000026.1, read as the reverse complement.
AAAACACAGCAGAGCTTCACGGTGCCCTCGCTCAACTCGACAATGCCCCCTGCCTCGCCTGGCGGCGGGATTCCGCAGGTCGCCTGATTTGGGCAAACAAATCCTATGTCGAGGCCGTAGAGGCGTCGGGTTGCGGCGCTATCATTCGCGACCAGATCGAACTTGACGCTGCCGTTCGTCGCCTGGGCAGGCAAGTCGCTGCCACAAAGGAGTCGGATGAAGCGCAGATTGCGATTAATGTCGGTGGCGGGCGACGGATTTTCCATGTTTCAGAAACGCCAGCGCACGCGAATGACGGTGCTGCGATAAATGGCTTTGCCGTTGACATAACCGATCTAGATGAAACGCGTACGGAGTTAGATCGGCACATTGACGCCAATCAACGCACGCTTGATCAACTCCCAACGGCCGTTGCCATGTTCGGCGTGAGCCAGGAACTGCGCTATTACAATCGCGCCTTCGCCGATCTATGGGAGCTGGAAACAGCAGAACTTGACGCCAAACCCGCATTTGGTGACATTCTCGATCGATTACGAAATGCCGGTCGCCTTCCCGAACAGGCTGACTACCGCAAGTGGAAGGGCGAACAATTGGCCCTGTTCAGCGATAGTGGGCAGACGGAAGAACGCACCGCCGCCGCGCCTGACGATGTCTGGCCGATCCCCGACGGGCGCACCTTGCGCATCGCAAAAGCGCGCCACTCTCTGGGCGGCGTGGTGGTCGTCTTTGATGACATTACAGAACGTCTGCGCTTTGAAGCCCTGCACAATACCCAGATTAAAGTCCAGAAAGCGACGCTCAACAATCTCTCCGAAGGGGTTGCAACCTTCGGCGCAGACGGCCGTTTGAAGCTTCAAAATGACGCCTTTCGCGAGATGTGGCGCCTGGACGAAGACTTCCTGGCGGGCCGGCCACACATTGAACAGATCCTGACGCGCATCCGCGCATTTACCGTCGACGGCACTGATGCGCTTGCCCTGGTCCGTCGCCGCGTAACATCCATGACGTTCAAAGACCGCACCTCAATGACCGGAGAATTTCTCGCGCTTTCTGACGGGCGTACTCTTTCCTTCGGCACTGAACCGCTCCCCGACGGGGCAACGCTGCTGCACTTCCAGGATGTCACTGATAGTTGTGAGCGGGAAAAAGAACTCAAGGAGCGCAATGCGTTTTTAGAGGACATCGACCGACAGAAATCAAAATTCGCTGACCATGTGTCGTACCAGCTGCGCACCCCACTCCTCTCGATCATTGGCTTTTCTGAGATGCTCGGACAACAGATGTTCGGTGTTCTGAACGAACGTCAACAGGAGTATGTGGACAATGTTCTGACCGCCGCTTACACCCTGAAAGATTTATTCTCAGACATTATGGACTTGGTGGAAATCGACGCAGGCAAACTGGTCCTGGAGCAGACAGACATCGACATTCGTGATCTTCTGACAAACGCGGCCGCCTATGCTGCGCTCAAGGCCGAAGACACACAAGTCAAGCTGTCGGTAAATTGTCCGAAGGACATAGGCACGTTCCGCGGTGATGAACGTCGGATGAAACAGGCGCTGTTCAATCTGTTGTCCAACGCATTCGCCTATACCGGCACTGGTGGTGAAGTTGTCCTCAGCGCCGACCGTTCACAGGGACTTGTTCGAATTCATGTTTCTGATTCTGGTCGCGGGGTATCGCCAAATGACCAGGCGCGCGCGTTTGAGGCGTTTGAATCTAGCGGACCATCCGCAGGCGCGGGCCTTGGCCTTGCCCTGGTCCAGCGTTTCATTACCCTGCACGGCGGTTGGGTGCGATTGGAATCCTCTCCGGGGAAAGGAACGGATGTATCGCTATTCCTGCCGACGGCACACCCAAACACCAATATTGCCCGGCCAGATACACCCCCAACGAAGACGAGATCTTTGAATACAGGGTCGGCTGAGGTAGATTTGGCTGAGACACAGCTGACTGATACAGAACTGACTGAGACCACGCTGACACAGACAAGGCCAAAAACGCCATCATCAAAGCGCGGGAAAACCAGAAGGGAAAAACCGCCAGCGAAGAGCGCAAAACCA